>DASWTW010000395.1:0-2404 GCA_036401895.1 Herpetosiphonaceae bacterium
ATCGGCGAGGCGATCGCCCAGGCGTTTGCGGGAGCAGGCGCGAAAGTCGTGGTCGCCAGTCGCAAGCTGGAAAATGTGCAGCCGGTTGCGGATGCGATCAACGCGGCGGGCGGTCAGGCACTGGCGGTAGCCTGCCACACCGGCGATCGCGCTCAGATCCAGAGCCTGGTGCAGCAGACCGTCGAGACCTTCGGCACGGTCGATATTGCCGTCAACAACGCGGCGACCAATCCGCACTTCGGGCCGCTGCTGGAGGCGACCGACGAAATGTGGGACAAAACGCTGCAAGTCAACGTCAAAGGCTACTTTACGCTGTGCCAGACGGTCGCGCCGATCATGCTGGAGCGCGGATCGGGCAAGATCATCAACATCGCCTCGGTGGCGGGGCTGACGCCGGGCGCGGGCATGGGCGTTTATAGCGTGACCAAAGCGGCCGTGCTGATGCTGACCCAATCGCTGGCGCAGGAGCTGGGGCCGCAGGGCATCCAGGTGAACGCGATCGCGCCAGGCGTGATCAAGACCAAGTTCAGCACGGCGCTATGGAGCAACGAGAAGCTTGCCAAAGGCATCGAGCGACGAGCAGGGCGGCTGGGTGAGCCCGACGACGTAGCTGGCAGCGCGCTGTTCCTGGCCTCGCCCGCCTCGGATTATGTCAACGGCGCAGTCCTCGTCGTCGACGGCGGTATCGAAATCGTCAGCTCGATCTGATCGTCATCTGGTTCAAGCTCGCCGGACACAAAGGAGTGGCTATGCTTGATTTGCCACTGGGCCAGCTGATCGTGAATGGCCTCGCGCTGGGCAGCCTGTATGCGCTGGCCGCGTTTGGGATCGTCCTGATCTACAAGACGACGGATGTGATCAACTTCGCGCAGGGCGAGATGGCGATGTTCAGCACATTTATCGCCTTCACGCTGCTGACGGCGCTTAAGCTGCCCTTCGCGCTCGTCTTTGTGCTGACGCTGCTCTTCGCCGGGCTGCTGGGCGCGCTGATCGAGCGGGTGGTCATGCGGCGGCTAGGCGGCGGCTCGGCGCTGAGTCCGGTGATCGTCACGGTAGGGCTGGGGCTGGTGCTGTACGGTCTGGCGGGCTGGATCTGGGGCTACGAGACGCGCACCTTTGAAGCGCCGATCCGTGGCGCGCCGCTGCGCTTCGGCGGGCTGATCCTGAGCCAGCTCAACGCGCTGATCCTGGTGGTCATTCTGGTATTGATGGCGCTGCTGTTCGCATTTTTTCGCTACAGCCTGACGGGCGTGGCAATGCGCGCGGTGGCGCAAAACCGGGTGGCGGCGCGGCTGATGGGCATCAGCGTTGATCGCATGAACGCGCTGGGCTGGGGCCTCGGAACGGCGCTCGGCGCGGTCACGGGCATGTTGATCGCGCCCTTCAACTACCTTGACCCGAGCATGATGGGCGACGTAGCGATCAAGGCGTTCGCGGCGGCGGTGCTGGGCGGCATCACCAGTCTGCCGGGCGCGGTCTTGGGCGGGCTGCTGCTGGGCGTGATCGACAGCATCGTCGGCTTCCAGGCGCCCGAGCTGCGCACGACGATCGCCTTTACGCTGATCGTGCTGGTGCTGGTGCTACGGCCGGGCGGGCTGCTGGGCCACCGCATGATCAAGAAAGTGTAGGTGCGCCATGAGCCGCGAAGCGCAAACAGCCCGACGATCGGGGATCGCAGCCAATCGCCTTGCCGCGTATGGCCTGGGCGCGCTGCTGGCGCTGGGGCTGCCCTGGCTGATCGGGTTTATTCCAGGGCTGGCGATCAACTATGTCCTGTATGTGGTCTGCCTCGGCCTGATCTATGCGATCGTGGCGCTGGGCCTCAACCTGCTGATCGGCTACGCGGGCCAGTTCTCGCTGGGCCACGCCGGATTTTTAGCGCTCGGCGCGTACGTCTCGGCGATTTTGACGCAGCGCTACGGCTGGCATTTCGTGTTTGCGCTGCCGATGTCGGGGCTGCTGACGGCCGGGATCGGCTTTCTGCTGGGACTGCCCGCGCTGCGGCTGAGCGGCCCGTATCTGGCGGTGGTCACGCTGGGCTTCGGCATGGCGATCCCGCAGCTGCTGATCTACTTCGGCGGCCTGACCGGCGGCTCGGAAGGGCTGCGCCAGATTCCACCTGCCGCGCTTCCGATCTGGTACGACGGCACGGTCGGCCTGTATAACTTCGAGATCAACGACGAGCGCAGCTTCTACTACCTGGTGCTGGCGACGATCGCCGCGCTGATGCTGTTTGCGAGCTTCGTAGTCCGCAGCCACACGGGCCGCGCGTTTGTCGCCATCCGCGACAGCGAGCTTGCGGCGCAGGCGATGGGCGTGAATCTTGTGCGCTACAAGACCACAGCTTTTGCGCTGAGCGCTTTTTACGCAGGCATCGCGGGCAGCCTGTACGCGCATCTGATCC
>DASWTW010000396.1:0-6861 GCA_036401895.1 Herpetosiphonaceae bacterium
TCACGAAGCTGCTCCTGGATTGCGCGCAGGGCGGTGGCCGAGAAGTCGGTGGCGACATAGCGCTGACACTGCGGCGCCAGCGGGAAGAGCAGCAAGCCGGTGCCGCAGCCGATCTCCAGCACCCGCTGCGGCGCCCACGCCGCAAGCTGCGCCACCGTGTGCGCGACCCACGCGCGCATCTCGTCCGCCGGGATCGGCTGTCCCGTGTAGCTGCTGTTCCAGCCACTGAGGTTGAAGCGCGGATCGATCGCCGCGTCGGTGGGTGTGTAGGCGGTGTCGAACAGCTGCTGCCACTCCGCCACCTGCCCCGCTTCCAGGAACGCCGCATCGTCCCGCGTGCCCGCCACCACATAGCCGAGCAGGCGCTGATCCACCTCACCGCTGGGCAATTCCTCGTCGTGGAGGAGCACCACCGCATCCGCCACCGCTGGATGCGCCCGCAGCGTCGCCGCGATCTCGCCCAGCTCGATGCGGAAGCCGCGCACTTTGACCTGGTCGTCGATCCGCCCCAGAAACTCGATCGTGCCGTCGGGCAGGAAGCGCGCCAGATCCCCGGTGCGATACCAGCGCTCACCGTCGATCACGACAAACTTCTCGACCGTCAGATCCGGACGCTGGTGATAGCCGCGTGTCACGCTCGCGCCGCCGATGTAGATCTCGCCCGGCACGCCGATCGGCACGCGCTGCTGGCGGCGATCGGAGAGGCGGAGCGCGGTGTTGTGCATCGGTCGGCCGATCAGCTGGCGCGCGACTGGCTGCTCGGCAAGCACCGTGTGGGTCGCACAGATGATCGTGGCCTCGGTCGGTCCGTAGAGCACGTTGATGCGCGCCTGGGGAAAGGCCGCGCGCATCTCGCGCAGCAGATCCGGCGGCACAGCATCTCCACCGACACAGACCTGACGCAGCCTGGTGTAGCGCCCACTGCGCGGCTGCTCGCGGATCACCCCGACGATCTGGCGCATCAGGCTCGGCAGCGTGTGGAGCACTGTGATCGTCTCCAGCGTCGCGGCCAGGCGCGGCAGATCGAGAATCTGATCTTTGGTGAGCAGGATCGCGGTCCCGCCGGCCAGCAGCGGGCAGAAGAGCTCAAACAGCGCGATGTCGAACGCGAACGACGCGATACACGGCATCCGATCAGCGCCGGTAAACGCAAAAGCCGCCTGGCTGGCGCGCAGCGTGTTGCTCAGCTGGCGCTGCTCGACCAGCACGCCCTTGGGCCGCCCGGTGGAGCCCGAGGTGTAGATCACATACGCCAGGTCGCCGGGCGCGATCGTCAGATTGGGGTTGTGCGCCGGCCACGTCGCGATCTGCGGCCACTCCTGATCCAGGCACACGACCTGCGCGCCGTGGTTGCTATCCGAGTGCAGCCGTGCGGTCAGCGCCTGCTGCGTCACGAGCACCGGCGCCTGGGCATCCTCCATCATGAAGTGCAGCCGCTCGGCGGGATACTCCGGATCGAGCGGGACATACGCGCCGCCGGCCTTGAGAATACCCAGCATGCCGACGACCAGATCCAGCGAGCGCTCGACGCACAGCCCGACGCACGTCTCGGCTCCCACGCCGAGCGCGCGGAGATAGTGCGCCAGCCGGTTCGCGCGCTGATTCAACTCGCCATAGCTCACCTGCTGCTCGTCGAACTGCACGGCGATCGCATCGGGCGTGCGCGCCACCTGCGCCTCGAAGATCTGGCTGACGGGCTGCGGCGGAAACGCGCACGCGGTAGTGTTCCAGGCGGCGAATTGCGCTTCCTCAGCCGCGCTCAGGATCGGCAGCGTCAGCACAGGCTGATCGGGAGCGGCGACCATTCCGGCCAGCAGCATGCGGAAATGCTCGATCAGCCGGCGAATCGTAGCACCGTCGAAGAGATCGGTGTTGTACTCGATCAGCCCACCGATTCCATCCTGTCCTTCGTCCAGAAAGACCGACAGATCAAACCTGGCAGTCTCGCTCGACACCTGGATCTGGCGGATTGTCAGGCCGGGCAGTTCCAGAACGTCGAGCGGCGTGTTCTGGAGCGCAAAGCCGACCTGGAAGAGCGGATTGTAGCTCAGGTTGCGCTGCGGCTGAAGCTCTTCGACCAGCATCTCGAACGGCAGATCTTGATGCGCGTACGCGTCGAGCGCCGTCTCGCGCACGCGCGCCAGCAACTGTCGAGTGGTGGGCGCGTCACGGAGATCAGTCCGCAGCACCAGCATGTTGACGAAAAAGCCGATCAGCCCTTCCAGCTCGGGTCGCGTCCGTCCCGCGATCGGCGAGCCGACCACGATGTCGTCTTGGCCGCTGTAGCGCGCGAGCAGCCCCTGGAATCCAGCCAGCAGCGTCATGAACAGCGTCACGCCCTCGCGACGGCTAAGCGCCAGCAGCGCGGCGGAAAGCTCCTGATCCAGCGCGAATAGCTCGGTCGCTCCCTGGAACGAAGGAATCGGCGGACGCGGACGATCGGTCGGCAGATCCAAAATCGGCAGATCGATGAGCTGGCTTTTCCAGTAGCTGAGCTGGCGATCCAAAACTTGGTCCTGGAGCATCTGTCGCTGCCAGGCCGCATAGTCAGCGTACTGGATCGGTAGGGGCGCAAGCTGGAGCTGTGACACGCTTGAATCCCCTGTCGCCGTGAAAGCAGTGTAGAACGCGGCCAGCTCCCGCACCAGCATGCCCATCGACCAGCCATCCGAGACGATATGATGCATCGTCAGCAGCACGATATGCTGCTCCTCGTCGAGACGGAGCAGCCGCGCACGGAGCAGCGAGCCCTGTGCTAGATCGAACGGCTGATCACCTTCGACAGCTGCTAATCGCAGCGCCTCGGCCTCACGCTCGGCAGCAGGCAGATCGCGCAGATCGACAATGGGCAGTGAGATCGGCAGATCCGCGTGGATCACCTGCACCGGATTGCCGTTCATTGGAGCGATGGTCGTGCGCAGCGCCTCATGCCGCTGGACGATCGCGTTGAGGCTACGCTCAACCGCCGCTACATCCAGCGCGCCCGTCAGCCGAACCGCGACATACATGTTGTAGAACGAATGACCGGGATTAAGCTGATCCAGGAACCACAGCCGCTGCTGCGCGAACGAGAGCGGCAGCTCCTGATCGCGGGCGATCGGCTGGAGCGGCGGGATCGGGGGCTGCTCTGCGTGCCGGCGCGCGACCTCGATCTGCTCGGCTAGGCCGGGAACCGTCGGCGTGTCAAACAGGCTCCGCAGCGGCAGATCGATCCCGAACGTCTGGCGCAGCCGCGAGATCACCTGCGTTGCCAGCAGCGAGTGCCCGCCCAGCGCGAAGAAGTTGTCGTCCCTCCCGACGCGCGCCATGCCCAGCACATCCGCCCAAACATTCGCAACCACCTCTTCGACCGGCGTGCGCGGCGCGATAAACGGCTGATCCGAGACGATCGCGCTCCACTCCGGCGCCGGCAGCGCCCGCCGATCGACCTTGCCATTGGGCGTGAGCGGTAGCGCATCGAGCACGACAACCACGCTTGGCACCATATAGTCAGGCAGCCGTTGCGTAAGGAAGGCGCGCAGGCCCTCACCCCCCTGCCCCCCCTCTCCCATTGCGATAGGCGAGGGGTGAATCTCCATCTTCCCTTGTTCTTTGTTCCGGGTGCCCTCTGGGAATGGCGCCCGGCGTCTTTGTTCTTCCCCTTGGTTCTGGGTTCTAGGTTCTAGGTTCTCAACAACATAGGCAACTAATCGTTTATCTCCCGCCTGCTCGTCCTCACGGACTACGACGACCGCCTCGCCGACGGCTGGATGCTGGCGCAGCGTGGCTTCGATCTCACCCAACTCGATGCGGAAGCCGCGCAGCTTGACTTGATGATCCAGCCGACCGAGAAACTCGATCGTGCCATCCGGCAGATAGCGCGCAAGGTCGCCCGTGCGATACAGCCGCGCGCCGGGAATTGCGCTGAACGGATCGGGAATGAACTGGGTGGCGGTCAGATCGGGCCGGTTGAGATAGCCCCGCGCCAGCCCCACGCCGCCGAGGCACAGTTCGCCCGGCACGCCAACGGGCAATAGCTGGCACCGCTGGTCAAGAATGTAGGCCCTGGTGTTGCCAAAGGGTCGCCCGATCGGCACCAAGTGATCGCCAGAGCATGTCGGCTGTGTGGAGTCGTACCAGGTACTATCAATTGTCGCCTCAGTCACGCCAAACGAGTTAACGACTCGCGTGTTCGGACTACATACTTGCCGGACCTGATCAAATTCTTCCATCGACCAGCTATCCGACCCACAGACTAGCAGTCGCATCCCGTCCAGCAGCTGGTTGGACTCGCGCAGGTAGTGCAGCAGTGGACGAAGCACGACAGGCACGAACTCAGCGCAGTCGATCTGTTCGCAGCGGATTAAGTTATACAGTTGGTCAGGCGCCAACAACAGCTCGCGCGGGCACAGCACCAGAGTACCGCCCGAGCATAAGGCACGTACAAGATCGCCGACGAAGACATCAAAGGTGACATTCGCCATCTGCAAGTGGCGGCGGACAGCAGTGTTGAGCTGGTAGGTCTCCTCCCAGGCGGAGTACATGCCGACAAGGTTACCATGTGGAATCATCACTCCCTTGGGCCGTCCAGTCGATCCCGAGGTATAGATGATGTAGGCCAGATTGTCTGGCTCACTCACGCAGGGAGGATTCGTATCCGGCATCTGAGCGATCGCTGAGCTGTCGGAGTCCAGGTAGACGCTGTACGCTTCATGCTCAGGCAAGGCGGCGGCAAGTCGTTGCTGAGTCACCAGTACGGCCGCGCGGGTATCCTCCAGAATAAAGCGCTGTCGCTCGATTGGGAGAGTCGGATCGATTGGGGTATAGGCTCCGCCAGCCTTGAGAATACCCAGCACTCCGACAATTAACTCGAACGAGCGCTCCACACAGATGCCGATCCGGTCCTCCGGCTGGATGCCCAATGTTCGCAAATAATGGGCGAGCTGGTTCGCGCGCCGATTGAGTTCGTAATAGGTCAGATGGTCGCCCTCGAACACAAGCGCGACGGCGTCGGGCGTGCGCTGGACCTGGGCCTCGATCAGCTCGTGCAAGCATGTACCGCTCGGATAAGGCACGGCGGTTGCGTTCCAATCATGGAGCAGCGCCTGGCGCTCCGCAGCGGAAAGCAGCGGAGCAGTCTCGTAGCGGCTGTCTGGAGTGAGCGCCAGCGCGGTAAGCGCCTGGGCGTAGTAGGTGGCGATCGCGTGAAGCTGCTCCGGCCCGATCTCGTCAGGATTGCAGCTCACGGCCAAGCGCACATCAGTCGTAGTCAGATCCAGGCTAAAGTCCGCACTCAGCGTAAAGTTGGTCTGCGCGAAAGCACGACTATCGAGCACCGCAAGCTGACCGACGCCCTGCAACCGCTCGTACACATGGAAATGCACGAAGTTGAACATCGTCTCAAAGAGCGGCTGTCCGCCGAGCAAACGCTGCATCTCAGCCATCGGGTAGCGGCGATGGGCCAGAATCTGCTGCTCGGCGGCAAAGGTCGCGCGCACAAGCTCAAGCCAGGTGCCGCCGGATAAGCGCTGGCGCAGCGGCAGCGTGTTGAGGAACAGGCCGAGCACACGCTCGCCGTCGGCGGTCTCGGGCCGGCCATTGGAAACAACACCCGTCAGCACATCGCTTGAGCCGCCGAGCAGAGCCATCACCCGCAGATGCGCCGCCAGCAGCACGGTTTTAATCGGCACGGCGGCCTCGCGCGCGACTCGTTTGAGCGCATGCGAAAGCTCGGGCGCGATCGGCACATCGATCGCATCCAGCTCTGAGTCGGCCGTGTGATCCGGCCAGCGCGGAACACGGGTCATGGCCGCGTCACGCAGCTGCTCCAGCCAGAAGTTCATCTCCGACTGCGAGCTGAGCGCGGCCTGCTCAAGCGCGACAAAATCACGGAAGCTGCTTGTCGGCGGCGCAGGCGGCTCGATCGTCTCGTCGCCGTAGCGGGCGTACTCCTGGAATAGCTCGGTCAGCAGCGAGGCAACGCTCCAGCCGTCGAGGATCGCGTGATGCTCGCTCCAGCTAAACTGAAACGTGTCGTCGGAGCGGAGGTGAACCTGGAAGCGGATCAGCGGCGCGCGGGTCCAATCGAACTTTTGGCGGCGCTCGGCCTCGAAGGAGGCAGCCAGCTCCTGCTCCTGCCGATCCGTCGGCAGCGCGCGCAGATCCGTGATCTGGATCGGAAGCTCGGCGTGGCGCTGGACCAGCTGGAGCGGACGGCTAAAGCTCGTGAGATCGAACGCGGTCCGCAGCACCGCGTGCCGCGCTGTTAGCTGGCGCGTCGCCGCGTGCAGCGCATCGCGATCGAAGCGGCCTTGCAGGAGCAGCGTGTTGACGTTGTGATAGACCGCGCTCTCGGCGCTGTACTCGCTGTGAAACAGCATGCCGGCCTGAAGCTGCGTCAGCGGATACGCATCTTCGATCGACTCGGGCATACGCGCGCGGTCAACCTCGGCGATCAGGCTGAATGGCCGGCTCTGCTCGGCGCTGGCTGCGGCTGCATCGGCGGTCTGTAGCTCACGAGCCAGCACGCGAATCGTCTGGTGCTGAAACAGCTCGGGCAGCGAGAAATGCAGGCCGCGCTCACGCGCCAGCGCCAGGATCTGAATGCTGCGGATCGAGTCGCCGCCGAGCGCGAAAAAGTTATCGTCGATGCCGATCCGGTCCACGCCCAGCACCCGCGACCAGATCGCCGCCAGGATGTCTTCGGTCGGCGTGCTCGGCGGCACAAAGGCCGTCTCGCCCAGCACGCGGGCAGCGTCCGGCTCCGGCAGCGCCCGGCGATCGAGCTTGCCGTGAGCGGTCAGCGGCAGCGCGTCGAGCAGCACAAACGCGGCGGGCACCATGTAGGCGGGAAGACGGGCAGCCAGAAACTCGCGCAGGCCC
>DASWTW010000397.1:0-2834 GCA_036401895.1 Herpetosiphonaceae bacterium
CCAGCTTCGGCCCCCAGTAGCCGCAGCCGATGATGCCGACGCGCAGCGGCTGATTGAGCTGTAGCTCAGGTCGTAGATCGACATTTTCGCGTAAACGTGGGAGTGTTACGGTCATCATCCACCTCCTTTCCCGTTCAACATTGCCACGGGTGTACGTACTAGAATGGAAAGGTCAAGCCACAGGCTCATCGTCTCGATATAGGCGAGATCGAGACGGACCATATCGTCAAAAGAAACTTGATTGCGGGCGGTAACTTGCCAGATACCGGTGACGCCGGGCAGCACCGAGAGCCGGTGCTTGTGCCACTCCTGGTACAGCTCGTACTCATACGGTAGCGGCGGTCGCGGCCCGACCAGGCTCATCTCGCCCTGCAAAACGTTGATGAACTGCGGCAGCTCGTCCAGGCTCAGCGCTCGCAGCCAGCGGCCCAGCGGCGTGACGCGTGGATCGCGGCCGAGCTTCAGCGACTGCGCGCCCAGGTCTTCGGGCCGGATGTTCTCGCGGATCAGGCGCCGCACATGATCGCGGTGAATATTGCTGTCGTTGCCCACATGCATCGAGCGAAACTTGAGCATCATAAACTGCGTGCCATGTTTGCCGACCCGACGCTGGCGATAAAAAACGGGACCGGGCGAGTGCAGCTTGATCGCGATCGCAATCAGCGCCATCAGCGGCCCAAACAGCAGCAGCAAGCCGCTGGCGCACAGGAGATCCACCGCGCGCTTGAGCGACTTGTAGCTCCTCCCGCTCACCAGCGAGAAGCTGCGCGGCTGTGGTCTGATGCCTGGATTCATCTTCTCCATCGTCTCGCCTCGCTTCCTGCTATCACCGGCCACCGGCCGCGAGCTCTAGCGTGCCGGTCACACGATCCAGCGCCCGGCTGAGCAGCCCGCACACATAGTCGACCTGCTCCTCAGTCAGATGCGGAAACATCGGCAGCGACAGAATGCTGGCGGCGGACGCCTCGGTCTCGGGAAAATCGCCGGCTTGCCAGCCCAGGTCGCGGTAGGCCGCCTGAAGATGCAGCGGAATCGGGTAGTGCAGACCGACGCCCACGCCGCCCTCCGCGAGCGTCCGGTAGATCGCGTCGCGCTGCGGCACACGAACCACAAACAGATGGTAGACATGCCGGTAGCCCTCGGGCTCGATCGGCAGCATAATGCGCTCATCACCGGCCAGCCGCTCGCGATACCAGGCCGCCGCCTGTCGCCGCCGCTCGTTCCACTGATCCAGCTTTTGCAGCTTGATGTCGAGGATCGCGCACTGCATCGCGTCCAGCCGCCCGTTCCAGCCCTCCGCCGACACATGAATATATTTTTCGCTCTGCCCGTGGTCCCGCCAGATGCGCATAGCCTGATCTTTTTGCTGGTCGTCGGTCACCACCCCGCCGGCATCGCCCATCGCGCCAAGGTTTTTGCCGGGATAGAAGCTGAAAGCGGCGGCTCCGCCGAAGGTGCCGGCTCGCTGCTCGACGCCATGCAGCATGTAGCTCGCTCCGTGAGCCTGGCAGGCGTCCTCGATCACACACAGCCGGTAGCGCGCGGCCAGCTCCAGGATCGGCTGCATATCGGCGGTCAGGCCATACAGATGCACCGGCATGATCGCCGTGACGCGCCGCCCGGTAGCCGTGTTGATCACCTGACCCGCAGCGTCGATCCGGCAGCGCTGCTCCAAAAACTCGGCCAGCCGCGCGGGCGACAGGTTATACGTGGGGCCGTCGATGTCCACAAAGACTGGATGCGCGCCGATCATGGTGATCGCTTCGACGCTGGCGATAAACGTATTCGGGACCGTGATCACCTCCTGATCACGGCCAACACCGCAGGCCATCAGCGCCAGCTTCAGCGCGTCGGTGCCGTTGGCGCAGGCGACCGCGTAGCGCGCGCCGCAGTAGTCGGCAAAGTGCTGCTCGAAGCTCGTCACCGCCGCGCCGCCGATAAACGCCGAGCTGTCGATAATCGCGCTCAGCGCCGGCTCGATAGCCGCCCGCACCTCGTCATGCTGTGCCCGAAGATCCAGAAACGGAATATGCATAGCTCACCTTTGCGAAACGGTCGATTCACGTAAGGGCGTAACTTCAATATTCACGCGCGTTTTAGCCGCATGCTGCGCCGGGATCGACTGTGTCAGCACCGCGCCGGAGGCGATCAGCGCGCCCTGCCCGACGGTGATATGCGGCTGGATCACAATCCCGGTGCCCATCTTCACATCGCTGCCGACCTGCACGCAGCCCGAGGTCGCGACCTGCGGCCCGGTGGTGATGTGCGAGGCCCACAGGTTATGGTGATCGATGCTGTTGTAGGCGCTGATAAAGTTGTTGTTGCCGATGCGCGTCTCGACACCGACATGCACAAACGCGCAGATCACGTTGCCCTCGCCAAGCATCACGCCGCGATTGAGCTTCGCGCTGGGATCGATCGCGTTGACCAACGGCATGCCGAAGCTTTTCAGCCACTCGTACCAGCGCCGCCGCACACGATTGGAGGTTGAGACCGCGATGATCGCGGCGTCACAGCGACCATTCAGAAACCAGTCCTCGGCCAGCCGCGACGGTCCCAGCACCGGCAGGCCATAGATCGTGTGGCCGTGCAGCGCCTCGTTATCGTCCAGGTAGCCGATCACCTGCACGCGCGGATCGTGGCCCAGAATATCGACCACCTGCATCGCGCCCAGGCCCGCGCCCAGCACCAGCACACGCTGCACATGCACAGCCTTGTGATCGAGCGGGTAGGTGTGCTGATCCAGCGGCGAGAAAAACTCGTCCTTGGTATCGATCAGCGGCAGCACGTCGCGCTCGGTGATGATCGCTTTCTGGGGCAGCAGGCTCAGCGGA
>DASWTW010000398.1:0-4786 GCA_036401895.1 Herpetosiphonaceae bacterium
ATGTTTAAGAAAATCGATGGGTTTCGCCGGCGGGCCGGGCTGCTGGCCGCACTTTCCACGAGCGCCGCTCTGCTGCTCTCGGCGCTGCTGCCACAGAGCGCTCAGCCTGCGCTGGCCGCGCCCAACTTCCAGGCGCCCTACGCCTGCGGTCAGACCTGGGTCGCGACGGGGCATCTGGGCAGCCGCGCGCTTGACTTCAACTATTCGCCGCCGGATCAGGAGATCGGCAAGCGGATTCTGGCCAGCGCCAACGGCACGGTCAGCTTTGCCGGCTCCACCACCACCGGTAGAACAGTGAAGATTCGCCACGGCAGCAGCGGCTACGTCACGGTCTATGCGCATCTCAGCTCGATCAATGTAGCCGTGGGGCAGAGTGTTACGCGCGGTCAGGTGCTCGGCGTGGTTGGCTCAAGCGGCACCGATCATGTGCATCTGCACTACGAGCAGCGACTCAACGGCGATGAGGTGACGGTTGTTCTCGATGGAGTGCCGATAATCTTTGACTATTCACGCATGGTGACCAGCAACAATTGCTAGCGCTCTCGCCCGCAGCGCCGGGGAAGTTGACCGTATTGTGGTACTATGTCGATCGTGTAAACGATCGGCATTTTGTTATCACTGACGACGATCAGCTGTAGATAGAGAGCTTGAGACAGCGCTGCCGCGCTGGATCGCTTGTGTGATGAGTATGACAGAACGAAACCGAATCCAGAAACCCGAAGTGCTCAGCCCGGTAGGCTACTGGCCGCAGCTTGAAGCCGCGATCGAAACCGGCGCCGATGCGGTCTATTTTGGCCTGAAACATTTTACGGCGCGCGCCAAAGTCGGCTTTACGCTCACCGAGCTGCCCGACGCGATGCGTACGCTGCACCAGCGCGGCGTCAAGGGCTATGTGACCTTCAATACACTGGTCTTCGATCACGAGCTGCGCGAGGCCGCTAAAACCCTGGGCGCGATCGCCGAGGCCGGAGTCGACGCGATTATTGTGCAGGACGTGGCGATCTCGCAGCTGGCGCAGCGAATCGCGCCTGAGCTGGATGTACACGGCAGCACACAGATGAGCATCACCAGCGCGGAGGGTGTGCGGCTTGCGCAGCGCCTCGGCGTGCGGCGCGTCGTGCTGGCGCGTGAGCTGTCGCTCGACGATGTGCGCGCGATTCGTGCCCATACCGACTGCGAGCTTGAGATTTTTGTGCATGGCGCGCTGTGCGTCTCGTACTCCGGGCAGTGCTTCTCCTCGGAGGCCTGGGGTGGACGCAGCGCGAATCGCGGCCAGTGCGCGCAAGCCTGCCGCCTGCCCTACGAGATGATCGTCGACGATCGTCCGCAGCCGCTGGGCGACGCGCGCTATCTGCTTTCGCCGGGCGATCTCTACACGGTGCATCAGATCCCGGAGATTGTACAGATCGGCATCTCGACGCTCAAGATCGAGGGCCGCTACAAAGATGCGCGCTATGTTGCGCTGACGACGCAGGCCTACCGCAAGGCGGTCGACGAGGCCTGGGCCGGGCTGCCGCTGAGCATCACGCGTGGCGAGGAGATGCAGCTTGAGCAGGTCTACTCGCGCGGCCTCGGCCCGTATTTCGTGAGCGGCACCAATCATCAGGTGGTGGTCAAAGGTCGCTCGCCCGGTCATCGCGGTGTGCTCATGGGCCGCGTGGTGCGGGTGCTGCCTGAGAGCGTGATCGTCGCGCCGGCGCCGGAAACCGAGGCCGCGCCGCTCAAAGCCGGCGATGGCGTGGTCTTCGACGCGGCCGATTGGCGCAGTCCCGAGGCGCATGAAGAAGGCGGTCGCATCTATCAGATCTTGCTGGCACGCGGCGGGCAGATCGAGCTGTGCTTCGGCTATGACGCGCTCGACACCGGGCGTATCCGATCCGGCGATCTGGTCTGGCGCACACACGATCCCGACATCGACAAGGCGGTGCGGCCTTTTACACAGGCGAACGCTCCCGTGCATAAGCAGCCGCTGCGGGCACAGGTAACGGCCCACGAAGGCCAGCCGCTGCGCATTGTGTGGACGCTGATCGAGCGGCCCGGCGTGGAGGCGATCGTACAATCACAGGAGCCGCTGAGCGCGGCGCAGAACCGGGCGATCGGCGTCGACTATCTGCGGGAGCAGCTGGGACGTTTGGGCAATACGCCCTACGCGCTGGCGGATCTTGAGCTTGACATAAACGGACGACCGTTCGCGCCTAGCTCGCTGCTGAACCACTTGCGCCGCGAGGCCGTCGATCAGCTGGTCGCGCTGCAAGGTCAGCCGCCGATCATCGAGGTTCGTGATCCGATTGCAACCCTGGAGTCAGCGCTAGGCGCCGTCGATCGCGACCCGGCTCCACTGGCAACGACTGAGCCGCAGCTGCATCTGCTGGTGCGCACGCCGGAGCAGCTAGCGGCCGCGCTTGAGCTAAAGCCTGCCAGCATCACGCTCGATTATTTGGAGCTGTACGGCCTGCGTCCAGCGGTGGAGCAGGTGCAGGCGCGGGGAATCGTCGCACGCGTTGCCAGCCCGCGCGTGCTCAAGCCCAGCGAGCAGCGCGTCGTGCATTTCTTGCTCAAGCTCGACTGTGAGATCCTGGTGCGCTCGACGGGCCTGCTTGAAGCGCTGCAAAGCGTTTCCCACCGGCCGCTGATCGGCGATTTTAGTCTGAACGCCGCCAATGTGCTTTCCGCCGATACGTTTTTGCGCCTTGGCCTGACACGCTTCACGCCAACGCACGATCTGAACGCGGCGCAGATCGCGGACCTGGCGCGGCAGATTGGCTCCGATAAGCTGGAGGCGGTTGCCTATCATCATCTGCCGGTGTTTCATACCGAGCACTGCGTGTTTTGCCGCTTCCTGTCGGACGGTACCAGCTTCAAAGACTGCGGCCACCCCTGCGAAAAGCACCGGGTCTCGCTGCAAGACGTGAACGGTCGCGCGCATCCCGTGATGGCCGATGTCGGCTGCCGCAATACGGTTTTCGGCGCGGAAGCGCAGGAGGCTAGCCGCTTCCTGGATCGCTGGCAGGACGCCGGGATTCAGCACTTCCGCCTTGAGTTTGTACACGAGACTGCCGAGCAGGTCACGCAGATTACACGCGCCTTTTACGCGACGCTGAGCGGCAGTCAGTCTACCCACGACCTGAGCCAGCAGCTTCAGCGGGTTGCGCCGCAGGGCACGACGCAGGGCAGCTTGTTTGTTCCCGATACGTATCTGATGCTGCCGGTGCTACAGTAAGGAACAAGGGAACAAAAGAACAAACAAAGAACCAAGAGCCAAACGAACGAGGGAATAAAGGACCACAAAAAGCCCCTCGCCTGCCGCAGCGAAGCCGGAAGCCTGGCTGAGCGCGGGACAGGGGTTTGGGGTGAGGGCCTGACCAAGAAGCGAATACAACCATTTGACATAAGCCCAGATGTTGGCTCTTCCAGCTCTGGGCTATTTTTCTTTAGATATATTTTTACCGATAATCAAACTTATACTCACCACAAGTTAAGCAACGCAACAGGAAAGGTGATGTATGCGCATCCTTGATGAGTTCGAAGCACGGGTTCTGCTTCCCTATCCCGCGCTGGCCGACAAGATCCGCACGATTCTTCGCGCTAAGCAGGCTGGACAGACCAGCGCTCCTCCGCGCGTAGCTGTGCCGCTGGCAGGCGATGGAACGCTGCTGCTGATGCCGGCCACGACGCCGGAGCTGGCAATCACCAAGCTGGTGACGGTCCATCCCCACAACGCGGACCTGAATCTTCCCAGTGTCCAGGCGACAGTTCTGGTTATGGACGCTGCGACAGGACAGCAGATGTATTTGCTGCCCGGCGCGATCGTGACGGCGCGGCGTACGGCTGCGCTCTCGCTGCTGGCGGCGCAGATGCTTGCGCCACAGCCATCGGGGCCGCTGCTGATCATCGGAGCCGGCACCCAGGGCCGCGCGCATCTTGAAGCGTTTGCAGAAGGCTTGGGCGTGCGCGAGGTCTTCATTTACTCACGCACCCTGGCGCATGCCGAAGAGCTCGCCGCCGACGCCGCTCGCCTGAATGTGGCAGCTCGCGCGGTGAGCGATCCGGCCGAGGTGCTGCCCGAGACAACGCTGATTGTGACGGCGACGACTAGCGCACAGCCGGTGCTGCCGGAGCAAATCCGGCCCGATGCCTTGATCTGTGCTGTGGGCGCATATCTGCCGACGATGGCCGAAGTTCCCGCGTCGGTCGTGCGCCGGGCGCGGCTGTATGTCGATACGCTGGAGGGCGCGCAGGCTGAGGCCGGCGATCTGATCCAGGCCGGCGTCGACTGGAGTGCCGTCACGCCGCTGGAGCAGGTCGAGTCTGCGCCCCGACCGATCTCCGGCCCGATTCTGTTCAAGAGCGTCGGCCATGCGCTGTGGGATCTGGCGGCTGCCGCGCTGATCCATGAGCAGTACGCCGACACAACAGGGATTTTCTAAAGCAGGCTGTTCTCCGGGGATTCACAGACTTTTCTCAGGACTTCTGAACACCTTCTGAATATCTGATCGGTATGCTGTGCTTATCAGCAGCGGGCCACTACCGCCGGGGTGAATGGCAGCGCTTCTGGTGAGAGTTCCAAGGAGAACAAGCAATGCAGCGGAAATCGTTCGTTATTATGGCGGCGTTAGTGCTCGGTCTTGCGCTCGGCGTCGCCTTCAGGCCGGCGCTCCTGGGCGTGAGCGCGAGCGCTCAGACGCAGCCGCCCACGCAGACTCAGACGCCATCGCAGGCGCAGCCGAATGCGACGGGCACGAGTCTACGTGAGCTGTTCCTGAACCAGTTGGCCTCCACGCTCGGT
>DASWTW010000399.1:0-7934 GCA_036401895.1 Herpetosiphonaceae bacterium
ATCGGTCGGGCCGCCCGTGCCGGTGGTTGTCGCCATGGAGCGCGCGGGAACGCTGAGCGTGACGCCCGTCGAGAAGGTCACGGTCGTGGCAGCAGTGCCCGGATTGTAGGCGACGTAGGTGCGCGTGCCGGCCTTATTGAAGACGGCGTAGGTCGGGACGTTGGCGGTGACGGTTTTATCGAGCTGGCCCATCGCGTTCAGGTTGTGAATCCAGTGATAGGTGTGAGCCTTGCTCTCGCCGGCCTCGGGCGTGTAGCCTGAGTTGGCGTTGAACTTGGTGACCGCCGCCGCCGGATCGCTGAGCGCCTGGAACGACCAGATGATGTCGCGCCACTCGGTCTCCTCGCCGCCGTTGTTGGTGCGCATGTCGTTGTAGTTGGTGTTGATATAGCTCGGGTTGCGGCCCAGGTAGAGCGATCCGCTGGTGATCGGCAGATAGTTGATGCCGTGGATCTCCTCGGGATTGGCCGTCCACCACGTGGCGTACGCGCCGCCGTCGCCCCAGACGATGCCGACCGTCGAGCGGTTGAAGCCGGACGGGAAGACCGCGTCGTTGACGTCGAACCAGTACTGCTCGATCGCGTTGACCTCGTTGGTGTAGAGGTAGATGCCCAGGTCGCGGATCGTCGTGTTGTTGGTCGCCGAGCCGAACAGGATCAGTGAGGTCGAGAAGTTGATCGACTCAGACGAGGATTCCTGGTTGTTGCCCGCGCCAAAGCCCGCGTGACCGGCGGCCCAGCCGTGGCCGGCGTAGGGATCGAAGTTGCGCAGCCGTGGGAAGCGCGTCTCGGTGCTTTCCCAGTTGGCGGCATCTTTGATCAGCAGCTTGACCATACCGCCCCAGTTGGCGTCGCTGGCCCAGTTGGCGTCGTACTGCGCGATCGTGGCCGCCGCCTGGACGTAGTAGGCGTAGTGGAAGTGATGGTCGTTCAGCTCGGTGTCGGAGCCGTACTCCGCCGGATAGCCGATCAGCGTGCCCCAGTTGCTGTTGTAGTAGAACATGTTGCTGGCTTTGCCGTCGGGAGCCTGGAACCAGTCCTGGAGCTTACTTTTGAGCGCGTTCAGGAAGGCGTCGCGGGCGGCGGTATGGCCAACCTGGTCGGCGATGCGCACCAGCGATGATATTTTACCAAGCGCTTTGCCGGTCCAGTAGGTGCCGGTGCCATTGGGTATGAAGTTGCCGGCCACATAGACTTCGTTGACATAATTATAGAGCGTGGTGGTGTTGTAGCTGCCTTTATTCGGCATCGACGGCAGCACGCCGTTGAAGGTCATGCCCGTGCTGAACGACGATCCTTGCAGCACCTTCATCTGGCCGCGCGGCGAGGTGTAGGTATAGCTGGTCAGCGCGTTGGTGGTGTTGAGCCACTGGTGGCGGTAAAGCGCCAGCAGCGGGCGATTCTCGGTGCCTTCCTGGACGCTGGTCGTGACGTTATAGTTGGTGGTCAGGCGCGCGGTGGCCTGGTTATAGCTCCAGCTCACGCTGCTGCCGGTGACGAACGCGAACGCGTGGTTGCGGTAGTAGCTCAGCGTGGCGGCGCTGTTGTCGGGCAGGACCGCGACCGAGTAGTAGCTCTTGCCGGCCAGCGTCGACTGGATCGTCGTGCCGCTGATGGTCCAGGCCGAGCCGCCGGGCGCGAAGATGCCGTAGTGGTGGCCGTTGATCGTCACGCCGAGCGTGCCGTTGCTGTTGGACCAGATCGTGGGCGTGCCGTTGAAGACGATCAGCGCGTTGCCGCCGCTCTTGGTCGCGTAGACGAAGGGCAGGCCGTGGCCGAAGGTGGCCTTGAGCGTGCGCGCGCCATCCGCGATCGAGGCGGTCACCGTCCAGTCGGAGAAGCCATCGACTTTGGCATCGGGCGCGTTCAGCCCGGCCACGCCGAGCATCAGATCCTCGGTGTAGGAGTAGTGATACTCCTGAAGGTAGGACGGATTGCCGGTCGAGATCGACGGGTTGGTCGGGTAGCTCACGCCCAGGCCGCCCGACTTAGCGCGCAGAGCCAGCGGATGCGCGTACATATTCTCCGAGTAGGGATTGCCCGCATAGCGCTGCCAGCCCAGCGACGACCACCAGTCGTTGGTCGGCATGGCGCCGGTGACGTTGGCGGTGCGCTTGGGCGAGACCGGCGCGCCATCCGAGTTTGACGGAAGGCCGCCTGTGGCCGGCTTGGTCGTGTTGTAGCTGCCGAGACCGACCGCAACCGGCGCGGCCTCTGCGGAGCGCGTGAAGAGGGCTGTGCTGCTAGACATGATGCTGCCAATCAGGACGAGTGTGGTGAGCGCTCGTCCAATAACGGGCCACCGGCGCGAACCTGTCGAGGTGTGAGTGAGCCTCATCGCTAAGTTCCTCCAACGTTGGGGGGTTGACGAGAGAACAAAAGAACAAAAGAACAAAGGAACAAAATCAACAACCGACGATAGAACCTAGAACCCAGAACCTAGAACCAGGACTAAACGCTTGACAACCTGAATATGAATCAACTCGTAGGGGCGTGATTTACCACGCCCTGGCCTCTATATTAAAAAACTATCTACTGTTGATCTAGTAAATCTTTATCGCCTCACTGTTCCCCCTCTCCTATGGCAACCGAGGCAGAAGCCTGCCGAGGTTTGGGGCAGGGGGCAGGGGGTGAGGGCCTCAAATAATTTAAAATGATTAAAGCATGGCGACATATGCGCCTACAAGTAGCCGACCGATAGCATTACCGATAGAAAGCCGGTAGTGGTTAATATGCCTATGACAAGCGTATAGCTCAGAGCGAGGACCGAAGACGTCAAATTGTGGTTGATCTAAGCTATAATAATTCGATTACACATGACATAAGACGTGTTGCTGAGCAAAGGAGCTTGGATGACCAGCAGCGAGTCGTTTGGTCGTTGGGTCAAGCAGCGACGTAAGGCGCTCGATCTCACGCAGGCCGAGCTAGCGCGACAGGTCGGCTGTGCGGAGATCACGATTCGGAAGATCGAGGCGAGCGAAGTCCGTCCGTCGCGCCATTTCATCACGCGGCTGGCCGAGTTACTCGACATCGATCTGGCCGATCGCGCGGCGTTCATCGCTGCGGGTCGCGGCCATGCTCAGCGTCAGTTCAACAACCTGCTGACATCGCCGAATCCGCTGATCGGCCGTGAGCAGGAGCTGGCGGCGATTCGCGCTGGTCTTGTCGAGCCCAACGTGCGCCTGCTGACGCTGAGCGGCCCCGGCGGCGTCGGCAAGACCCGGCTGGCGCTACAGGTCGCGCTGGATCTGCTCGGCGAGTTCCGCGATGGCGCGTGCTTTGTGCCACTGGCGACGCTCTCCGACCCGGCGCTGCTGGGCTCGACGATCGCGCAGTCGCTGGAGCTGACCGAGGCGGGAGGGCAGCCGATCGACGAGCTGCTCAGAAGCCATCTGCGCGACAAGCAGCTGCTTCTGGTGCTGGATAACTTCGAGCAGGTCGCGGCGGCGGCGCCGCTGATCGCGGCCGTGCTGGCGAGCGCACCGCAGGTCAAGGCGCTGGTCACTAGCCGCGTCGTGCTGCATCTTTCGGGCGAGCATGAATTCCCGGTGCCGCCGCTGGCGCTGCCCAACGTGCACTCGCTGCCGCCTGTCGAGGCGCTGTCGCAGTACGCCTCGGTCTCGCTCTTCGTGGCGCGGGCGCGGGCTGTGCGCTCGGGCTTCGCGCTCACTCCCGCCAACGCCGCAGCTGTGGCCGAGATCTGCGCGCGGCTGGATGGGCTGCCGCTGGCGATTGAGCTAGCCGCCGCCTGGATCAAGCTGCTCACGCCACAGGAGCTGCTGGCCAAGCTGGAGCAGCGGCTCAGCCTGCTAACCGGCGGCCCTCGCGATCTGCCGACGCGCCAGCAAACGCTGCGCAGCACGATCGCCTGGAGCTACAACCTGCTGGACGCGCCCGCGCAGGCTCTGTTTCGGCGGCTGGGCGTGTTTATCGCCGGCTGCACGCTGGATGCCGTCGAGACGATCTGTGCCGAGCCGCCGGCTGCACCTGCCGATCAGTCCTCGGTCTTGCCTGTGCTGCTCTCGCTGATCGATCAAAGCCTGCTGCGTCAGGAGGAGCAGCCCGACGGCAGCGTGCGCTTTGTGATGCTGGAAACGCTGCGTGAGTTTGCGCTTGAGTGTTTGAGCGCGTCGGCTGAGAAAGCAACGTATCGTCAGCGCCACGCCAGCTACTATCTGAAGCTGTCCGAGGCAGCTAAGCCACACTTGCAGGATACCGAGCAGGAAGCCTGGCTGGAGCGGCTGGAAACCGAGCACGACAATCTGCGCGCCGCGCTCGACTGGTGCTGCCGCGCTCCCGGCGCGGCCAAGCTTGGACTGCGGCTGGTCGAAGTGCTATGGGAATTTTGGCTTGTGCGCGGCTATATCAGCGAAGGACGCTCCTGGATCGCGACGATGCTGGCGCTGCCGGCGACCGCGCAGCTCTCGGCCGTGCGGTCGCGAGCGCTGTGTGGCGCTGGACGGCTGGCCTGGGCGCAGAACGATTGGACGCAGGCCTCGCGGCTGCTTGAAGAAAGCCTGGCGATCAGCCGCAACCTCGACGATGCCGCCGCCAGCGCCGCGACGCTCAACTACCTGGGACAGGTCGCCGAGGCGCAGGGCCACTACGAGCGCGCGGCGCTCATGTTCGATCAAAGCCTGGCGCTATTTCAGGAGATCGGCGATCGCGAGGGCAGCGCGACCGCGCTCACTAGCCGGGCGCAGATCGCGCAGGCGCAGGGCGACTACGACGGCGCGTCGGCGCTGCTGGAGCGTAGCCTGCGACTCTTTCAGGAGCTGGGCGATCGGCGCGGCTGGGCGGCGGCGCTCACGGTCCAGGGCCAGATCCGCCACACCCAGGGCTCCTATCACGAGGCGGTTGAGCTGTTCGAGTCGGCGCTAGCGGTGTTTCAAAGCCTGGGCTATCGTCACGGCATGGCCTGGGCGCTGACCAATCTCGGGCAGGTTGTGCAGGCGCAGAGTGACTACGCTCGTGCTGCGGCGTTGTTCGAGCAGAGCATCGCGCTGTTTCAGGAGCTGGGCGACCGGCGCGGCATCGCCTGGGGGCTGACGAACCAGGGCCATGCTGCCGCATTGCAGGGCGATCATCAGCGGGCGGTGGCGCTGCTGGATCGAAGCGTCAGGCTGTTTCGGGAGCTGGGCGATCGGCGTGGACGCGGCTGGACGCTGATCCACCGGGGCCAGGTGGCGCAGGCGCAAGGAGACTACCGCGCCGCTACGCGCTACTTCGCGGAAAGCCTGAAGCTCTTCGCCGCGCTCAACGACCACTGGTATTGCGCCGAGTCGCTGGCGGGGCTGGCGGCGGCGCTGGAGCAGCTGGAGCAGCCCGAGGCAGCGGCGCGGCTCTTCGCGGCGGCAGAGCGGCTGCGCGAAGCCAGCGGTCAGCAGGGCAGCATCATCGATCACAGCGCGACGATCGCGGCGCTGCGTGAGCGGCTGGAGCACGAGACATGGACCAACGCGGTGCAGGCCGGGCGGGCGCTCACCTTCGAGCAGGCGATCGCTGGTGCGCTTGAGCTGGCACAGACGATCGCCGCCTACCCGCGCGCCGAGCCGATGGTCAGGTCATAGTATGAGCCGTGAGCGATGCGAGGTGAAACTTCTACCGGCAGCGCTTGTAACACCATCAGCCTGTGAAGACCAGGCAAGAAGTGTAGAGGAACGTGAATGAAGTATCTCGTCGTGCCGGTGCTGCGAATTTTATTTGTTATTCTATGGTTCAGATCACTAGATTGGTTCTTTACTTCCAATTTCCCACGAACCCTGCCGACTTTCATAACGTTTTTCGCACTGTTTGGCCTTTTTGTGGCGGCCCAGGTGTTTGTCGGGTGGGTTACACCTACTGTGCCGTGTCCTCACTGTGGTCAGGACAATATCTGGGATCGGCGAATCTGCAAGCGCTGCCAGGGAAGCCTGCCGCCGATTGACATCTCCGAGCCCGAGGAGTCGCGGATTCAGTATTGGGTCGATGTCGAGGTCAGAGAGGAAGGCGGAGGTAAAGCAGCCGACCGGCTGTGATACTTGCTACCTATTCTCCTGGAAACAGCATATGCTAGAGTGGCTCTGATTGACGGGACATTAGGCGTTCTATGCGTCTGGTGCTTGCGCGGCGAACCTATTAAAGGTGATAAAGGTGAGTATGATTCAGGAACAAATTCGTGCGGTATTGAATAGCATCGAGCGCGAAGAAAACGTACGCATCTTCTATGCGTGTGAGTCCGGCAGCCGGGCGTGGGGCTTTCCCTCCGCCGATAGCGACTATGACGTGCGCTTCCTGTATGTGCATCCGACTACGTGGTATCTTTCCATTGATGTAGAAACCCGCCGTGATGTCATCGAGCGCCCGATCAATGACCAGCTTGATGTGGTAGGCTGGGATCTGCGCAAGGCCCTGAAACTGTTTCGCAAATCGAACCCACCGCTCCTGGAGTGGCTCAACTCTCCGATCGTGTATGCAGAGCGCTATGGAGTCGCCGATCGGTTACGAACGCTGCTCCCTGACTACTACTCGCCAACCGCATCGTTCTACCACTATTTGCATATGGCCCAGGGCAATTTTCGTGATTACCTGCGCGGCGAGACCGTGTGGATCAAGAAGTATTTCTACGTCTTGCGGCCCTTGCTGGCTATGAAGTGGATCGAGGCAGAGCGGGGCGTGGTTCCCATGGAGTTTGCCGTCCTCGTGGATCAGATGGTCCAGCAGCCCGACGTACGGCGCGAAATAGACACGCTGCTTGAGCGGAAAAAGCAAGGCCAGGAACTTGATCGGGAGCCGCGTATCGCCGTGATCAGCGAGTTTATCGAACAAGAGTTGGAGCGGCTAGCAGCACAAACCATTGGACACAAAGAAGCGCAGCCGCCGATCGAGAAGCTGAATGAACTGTTTCGTTGGGCCTTGCAACAAGCGCCAGAAGCGTAGCTGTGCAAGCGTCTTGTGTCGTCGCGGCGCGTCTCAGCTTGATCGAGAGTTTTGGAGTTAAAAGAAGAACCACTACCTCAGGTGCTCGGCCCACCCCCCAGTCGGTCGAGCATCATCAGTAGTGGATGTTTGCAGTATAGCGATCCCTGAGCGATCTTGCATCCTGGCAAAGAGTCCTATTGCCGATCCAGGACCAAGCCTACCTGATCCTGAGGCAAATGGCCTGTCCTGGCCGCTCTACTTAACCGCTCCCGCGACCAGCTCCGCATACACCGCCGCGCCCTCCGGCCGCAGATGAATGCCGTCGTCCCAGAACAGCTCGGGCCGGCTGCCGCTCGCGCCGTACCAGTCCACAAGCGCGGCGTTGGGATAGCGCTTGACGCCTTCGGCCAGCACGCCGTTGTTCGGCCCCTCCCAGAAACGCGGCACTTTGACGTTGACAATCACCACCCTGGACACACCCGCCAGCGCCTGCATCAGCTGATCGAACTGCTCGCCGGTGATCGGCCCGTTGTTGCCGATATGCACCACCACGATCGGGCTAAGCTGCCCCGCCGCCTGCCTGGCTTGCAGCAGCGCAATCAGATCATCGGCCTGCCGCGCCTGCGCCGCATCCACGCTGATCGCGCCGATGCTCTGCTGAAGCGCCGCCTGTGCGCCGTTCATCACCGAGTCGCCGACGGCAACGATCGGACCAGCCGGCATGGGCGTGCTGCTCGGCGGCGCATCTGAAGGTGAGGAGAGCGAGGAAGGCGAAGGCTGAACTTGCTCCGCCGCCGGCGTGGGCGTCGCGCGCTCGGCCAGGTACTCGGGAGCTGCCGGCGGGCGAGCGTTGGCCACGGCCCGGCCCAGCAGGATCGATAAGGCGACGATCGTGCCGGTTGCCGCCAGCCAGCGCAGCCCCAGCCGCCAGCGCTGAGCGCCGCGCGCGATCGTCAGGCTGCGCCAGGCTCGGCCGAGCGCTCCCGAGCGAACCGGCATCTCCACATAGCGAAACGATAGCTCCGACAGCAGCAG
>DASWTW010000400.1:0-14930 GCA_036401895.1 Herpetosiphonaceae bacterium
TTCGCCGGCTGGCTCGTGATCGTCGTAGCTGGTGCGGTGGTGTCGATCGTCCAGGCGTAGGTGGTGGGCGTTGGATCGACGTTGCTGGCGGCATCGATCGCGCGCACCGTGAAGGTGTGACCGCCGTCGCTCAGGCCGTTGAAGCTGAGCGGGCTGCTGCACGGTCCAAACGCGCCGCCGTCAAGCTGGCACTCGAAGCCGGCGTCGGCCTCTGAGCTCGTGAAGCTGAAGCTGGCGCTGCCCGTGTTGCTCAGCGCGGCCGGCCGATCGCCGAGTGTGGTCTCGGGCGTGCTGGTGTCGATCGTCCAGGCGTAGGTTGCAGGCGTTGGATCGACGTTGCCGGCGGCATCGATCGCGCGCACCGTGAAGGTGTGACCGCCGTCGCTCAGGCCGCTGTAGCTCCTGGGGCTGGTGCAGGCCGCGAATGAGCCGCTGTCGAGCTTGCACTGAAACGTGCTGCCGCTCTTAGTCGCGTGGAACGTGAAGGTGGCGCTGCTGCTGTTAGTCAGCGCGGCCGGCCCGCTGTCGATCACCGTCAGCGGCGCGACAGTATCGATCGTCCAGGTGAAGCTGGCGGGCGTGGCATCGACATTCCCGGCGGCATCGGTGGCGCGCACGGCGAACGTGTGACTGCCATCCGCCAGATTTGTGTACGCCGCCGGAGTATCGCACACTGCGAAGGTGCCGCCGTCGAGCTTGCACTGGAAGCTGCTATTCGATTCGCCGCTGGCGAAGCTGAAGCTGGCGGCGGCGCTGTTGCTCAGCGTGGGCGGCGCGCTGTCGATCGTCGTGTCGGGCGCACTGGTGTCGATCGTCCAGGCGTAGCTGGCCGGGTTGAGATCCGCGTTGCCGGCCGGATCGATCGCGCGGACGGCGAAGGTATGGCTGCCGTCGCTCAGGCCGCTGTAGCTTCTGGGGCTGGTGCAGGCCGCGAACGAGTCGCCGTCGAGGCTGCACTGGAAGCTGCTATTCGACTCACTGCTGGTGAAGCTGAAGCTGGCGGCGGCGCTGCTGCTCAAGGTGTCAGGTCCGCTCGTGATCGTCGTGGCTGGTGCGGTGGTGTCGATGGTCCAGGTGAAGCTGGCGGGCGTCGCATCGGTGTTGCCCGCCAGATCGATCGCTTTGACTGTGAACATATGGCTGCCGTCGCTCAGGCCGTTGAAGCTGAGCGGGCTGCTGCACGGCGCGAATCCGGCGCTGTCGAGCTTGCACTGGAAGCCGGCGTCGACCTCTGAGCTGGCGAAGCTGAAGCTGGCGGCGGCGCTGCTGCTCAGGGCGGGCGGCGCGCTGTCGATCGTCGTGTTCGGCGCGATCGTGTCGATCATCACGGTGGCCGAGACCAGCGGGCTGATGTTGCCGGCCCGATCCACGGCGCGCACGCTGACAACCGTCGTGCCCTGCGCGCTGACCGTCACGCTGGCGCTGCTGCTCTGTGTGATCGTGACGTTGCCGTCGTTGATCCAGTAGCGCAGCTCTTTGATGCCGCTGCCGGCGCTATCGCTGCCGCTGAGATTGACGGTCACCGGCGTGCTGCTGTGGTAGCCGTTGGCGTTGGGCGCGGGACTCACGGTCGCCGCAGCGCTGGGCGCCGTCGTGTCGGCCGAGGACGGAGCAAGCAGCAGGATCGCGCCGCTGCGAGCTGCCAGCATGACGTTGACGCTGCCGCCGCCGACGGTGTAGGTCGTACCGCTGAGCGCATCCTGAAGCGCCGTCCCATCCGCGAAGTGGGCGCTGACCGGCAGGCTGGCGGTGTTGGCTCCCGCGCCGTTGTTCAGCGCGACGATCGCTTTCTCGCCGCCGCCGACACGCGCAAAAGCATAGGTGCTGTTATCGCTGCTCGACGCGGTAGTATCGCCGGTGAGCACGGTTGTGACCGCGCCCGTGCGCAGCGCTGGATGCTCCTGCCGCAGATGGGCCAGCGCGCTGTAGTAGTCGATCATACCGCTGTCGGC
The DNA here is from genome assembly GCA_036401895.1 of Herpetosiphonaceae bacterium. Classification (GTDB taxonomy): domain Bacteria; phylum Chloroflexota; class Chloroflexia; order Chloroflexales; family Kallotenuaceae; genus LB3-1. The sequence goes on from DASWTW010000400.1 coordinate 1,953, forward strand.
CGGACCGTAGACATTCGTATCGCCGCTCTCGTCGGCCCAGGGATACGGCGCGCGATTGTAGGGATCGTCCTCGGGACCGTTGGTGCTGCTACCCAGCGCGGGCGAGTCCAGCGCGGCCTCGTCGCCGTAGTAGATCGTCGGCGCGCCCAGGTAGGCGAACTGGAAGAGCGCGGTCAGGCGTAGGCGCTGCTTGGCCTCGGTCAGGCCGCTGTCGCCGAGCAGCGTCAGCACGTAGAGCGCGCGGTTGGTATCGTGCGAGTCGATCAGATTCAGCATCGCGGCGGTGGCCTGCGGCGGATAATCCTCGCGCACCGACCTGAGCGCCTGATCGAACTGGCTGGGCGTCAGCGGCACGATGTTGTTGCTGCCGTTGTTGTCGTTATCGTTCCATTGAGCGGTGCCGCGCGCAAAGCCCAGAATATTCTTGCGGAAGCGATAGTTCATCACCGAGTCGAGCTGATCGCCGAGCAAGAACTTGCTGGCATCGTACCAGACCTCGCCGACCAGCGGGCCGTCGCTTTGATCGGCCTTGGCGTAGGGCCGGAAATCGCGCCACCAATCATGGCTGATCTCGTCGGCCACGTCGAAGCGCCAGCCGCCCACGCCGCGATCGTACCAGTGCTGCACCACGTTCTCGGCTCCGGTGCGATAGATGAAATCGCGCACGGCGGTGCTATCGTCTTTGAGCACGGCCAGGCTGTCGTAGCCGAACCAGCCCGCGTAATCGCCGGTGCCGCAGGGAACGTTCGACGTGCTGAACTCGTACCAGCCGCGATACGTCGAGCCCAGCGACTCGCACGCGCCGGCGCTCGTGTAGCGATGGTAGCGATCAAAGTACACGCTGTCGGATGAGGTGTGATTGAAAACGCCATCCAGGATCAGATGCATGCCGCGCCGCTCCATCTCGCGCACCAGCGACGTAAACGCCGCATCGCCGCCCAGCGCCGGATCGACCTCCAGATAGTTGTCGGTGTCGTAGCGGTGGTTGGAGCTGGCCTTGAAGATCGGTGTCAGGTAGAGCGTGTCGATGCCGAGACCTTGCAGGTAGTCGAGCTTATCCTGAATGCCTTTGAGATCGCCGCCGAAGAACTGCGTGCCGTAGGTGTTGAAGTACGGCCCGGCCACGCGTGGATCGTGGATCGCTTCGTTCCAGGTGGTGTGCGCCAGCGCCTGCTGATCGCCGTAAAACGTCGGGCAGCCGGTGGTCGCGCCGGGACGGCAGTAGTCGTTGCTGGTGTCGCCGTTGCGGAAGCGATCCGGGAAGATCTGGTAGACGTTGGCGTTTTGCAGCCAGGCGGGCGTTTGGAAGGCCGGATCGTAGACCGTGATCTGGAACGACGGGAACGGCTCGTCCTCGGCGGGCGTGCCGTTGCCGCCCTGGCGCAAGTTATCATGATCGTCCACGTAGTCGTCGCCGTACCAATCCTCGTCAAGCCGATCGTTGATGCGAAACTTGTAGTACAAGATCGCGGGCGTGCTCGGCGTGGTCAGCGTGTAGCTCCAGATCGCGTAGGTGGTGCCGCTCTCGACGCGATCTTCGAGAAAGCTCAGCGGATAGTCGACCGGTCCACTCGTGGCGTTGGTCGCGGGGTTGTACTGGTAGACGCGCAGCGCAACGCCGTCGACGTCGAGGCGCTCGGTGCGAAAGCGCAGCGTGACGCTGGTTCCGGCAGCGACGGCGCCAAACGGCGCGCGGTAGTAGCTGTCGAAGGTATCGTGGCGTAGCCCGCTCCAGTGGATGTCGCCGTTGTCGACAGTGTAGCTCCAGTTGAAGCCGGTAAAGCCGTAATCCTGGCCAGACTGATTGCGCGTGAAGAGCTGGTAGCGTACCAGCGTGCCGTTCGGCTGCGCGGGAATATCGGCGCGCCAGTTGGCCGGCGACGGGCCGCTGGTGTCGAAGGTGCCCAGCACTTTCACATAGCTGCTGCCGATGTTGTATTCCAGGCCGGCGGTCTCACCAAACGCGGTGTCGCTCTGCATCCACACGCGCACGCTCTGCGCGCTGGAAGGCGTCGCCGGGAGCTGGGCGATCTGGTTGCGGAAGCTCGCCGCAAACCCGCGACCGGCAGGCATAAAGACAGATGAGGCAAGGATCACGAACAGCATCAGCAGGGCTGGGGGGCGTCGCATAAGCCGACTCCTTTGCACGGGCACATGAAAGCACAGCGTTACGCTGGCTCGAAAAGTGGGCATCAGATGAGAAAGAGGCTGAGAAAAGCGTAGCTCCCGGCTCGCGGTTCGTCAGCCTGGACGAGCCAGCCGGGAGACTACTGTCGTAAGAAAGATGAGGCACGCTGCGTGGCGTGTCTAAGCATCAGGGCTACGGGGAGTATAGCATGATGAAATCGGTTTCACAATTGGCGGAATGTGCCGCCTTGGCTCGACAATTGTTGCATAGTCAACAGAGCCGGCACGGGAGGTATGTTCTAACCAGATCTCAGGCTTCCCCGAACGCTGCGACGATCCGCTCGGCGGCGTGGCCGTCCCAGCCGGGAATCGCCGGACGCTCGGGCATTGGCCGCCGCATCACATCCAGCGCGTGCTCCACGATCGCCGCCGGCTGCGTGCCGACCACCGTGTTGGTGCCGAGCGTGACCGTGATCGGGCGCTCGGTGTTGGGCCGCAGCGTCAGGCAGGGCACGCCCAGAAAGCTTGTTTCTTCTTGCAGGCCGCCCGAGTCAGTGAGCACTAGCCGGGCATGGCGCGTCAGCTGAAGAAAATCGAGGTAGCCCTGCGGCTCGATCAGCTTCAACCGCGAGTCGTCGACAGCGAGGCCGAAATCGAGCATACGCTGGCGGCTGCGGGGATGCACCGGAAAGACCAGGGGCAGCTTATGGGCGATCGTCTGGAGCGCGCCGACAATGCCGGCAAACGCGGCCGGATCGTCGACGTTGGACGGGCGGTGCAGCGTGACCAGCCCATACTGGCCCGGCTGGATGCCAAGCTCGTCGAGTATTGGGCGACTCTCAGCCAGTGGCAGCGCCGCGACCAGGCTATCGATCATCACGTTGCCGGCAAAGCGGATACGCTCGGCGGGAATGCCTTCGCGCAGCAGCTGCTGGTCGGCTTCGGGCGAGGGCGTGAATAGCAGATCGGCCAGCTGATCCGTGACGAGGCGGTTGATCTCCTCGGGCATCGTGCGATCGAAGGAGCGCAGCCCGGCCTCGACATGCGCGATCTTGATGCCGAGCTTGGCGCAGACCAGCGTACACGCGACCGTCGAGTTCACATCGCCCACGACGATCACCCAGTCGGGCCGCGCGCTCAGCACGACCTCCTCGAAGGCCAGCATGATTCTGGCCGTCTGCTGCGCGTGGCTGCCCGATCCGACGCCCAGGTAGATGTCGGGCTGCGGCAGCGCCAGGTCACGAAAAAAGATCGCCGACATGCGCTCGTCGTAGTGCTGGCCGGTGTGGACCAGCCGCTGCGTAAAGCGCTGTGGCGATCGTGCCATCGCGGCCATAATCGGCGCGATCTTGGGAAAGTTCGGCCGCGCACCGACGACGTGCAGGATGTTGAGCATAAAAGTACGAGGGGAAAGAACCTAGAACCTAGAACTAAGAACCTAAGGGATGAGCCGGACGGTTCTTGGTTCTGGGTTCTAGGTTCTTCTTAGCTTTCCAGCGTGCTCAGATCGCCCTCGTCCAGGCCCAGCGCGCGGGCTTTGAGGACGCGGCGCATGATCTTGCCGGAGCGCGTCTTGGGCAGATTCGGCACGAAGTTGATCGCCTCGGGCCGCGCGATCGGACCCATCTCCTTGCCGACATGCATGCGCAGCTCGTTTTCCAGCTCTGAGCTAGCCTCGAAGCCCTGGCGCAGGATCACGAACGTATGGATCGCGTTGCCCTTCAGCTCGTGCGGTAGGCCAATGGCTGCGGCCTCGGCCACGGCGGGATGCGAGACCAGCGCCGACTCGACCTCGGCCGTGCCGAGACGATAGCCCGAGACTTTGATCACATCGTCGATGCGACCGATCACCCAGAAGTAGCCGTCCTGATCTTTGCGCGCGGCATCGCCGGCGGTGTAGAAGCCGGGCAGCCGCGACCAGTACTGATCGATGTAGCGCTGCGGATCGCCGTAGATTGTGCGCAGCATCGACGGCCAGGGCTTCTTGATCACCAGCAGGCCGTCGTCCTCCTGGCTGGCGGGCTGCCCTTCTTCGTTGAGCACATCGGCCTCGATGCCGAGGAACGGCTTGGTGCCGGAGCCGGGCTTGAGCGGCGTCGTCGGGTTGGGCGTGATCATAAAGCCGCCGGTCTCGGTCTGCCACCAGGTATCCATGATCGGGCAGCGGCTTTGGCCGACCGTGCGATGATACCAGCGCCAGGCCTCGGGATTGATCGGCTCGCCCACCGAGCCCAGTAGCCGCAGCTTGCTCAGATCGTTCTTGGCCGGCCACTCGTCGCCGAAGCGCATCAGGCTGCGGATCGCAGTTGGCGCCGTGTACAGGATCGTCACGCCGTAGCGCTCGGCGATCTCCCACCAGCGGCCGGGATTGGGATAGGCTGGAGCGCCCTCGTAGATGACCTCGGTCGCGCCGAGCATCAGCGGCCCGTAGACGATGTAGGAATGGCCGGTGATCCAGCCGGGATCGGCTGCGCACCAGTACACATCGTCGGGCTTGATGTCGAACACAAACGAGAGCGTCGTCGCCACCTGCACCTGATAGCCGCCAGTCGTATGCACCAGGCCCTTGGGCGTGCCCGTGGTGCCGGAGGTGTAGAGCATGAAGAGGGGATCTTCGGCGTCCATCGGCTCGGTCGGGCAGGGATCGTCCATGCCGGGCTGGGCGACCAGCTCATGCCACCAGACATCGCGGCCTTCCTGCATATGAATATCGTGGCCGGTGCGCTTGAAAACGATCACGCGGCTCACAACATCCGAGGCCCGATCCACAGCATCGTCGGTGATCTTCTTCAGCTCGACGATCTTGTTATTCATGTAGCCGCCGTCGCCGGTGATCAGCACCTTGGACTGCGCGTCGACGATGCGTGAGTGCAGCGCATCCGTCGAGAAGCCGCCGTAGACCACCGAGTGCATCGCGCCGATTTTGGTGACGGCCAGCATCGCGATCACCAGCTCGGGCACGCGCGACATATAGATCGTGACGCGATCGCCCTTCTGCACGCCCTCACTTTTGAGCACGTTGGCAAAGCGATTGACCTCTTTCGCCAGCTGCGCGTAGGTGTAGGTCGTGGTCTCGCCCTGCTCGGACTCCCAGATGATCGCGACTTTGTCGGCGTTGGCACCGTTGGCGTGGCGGTCGATCGCGTTGTGGACGATGTTGATCTTGCCGCCGGTAAACCATTTGTAGAACGGCGCCTCTGACTCGTCGAGGACCTGCTGCCAGGGCTCAAACCAGTCGACAAAGCGCGTCGCCATCTCGCTCCAAAACTCCTGCGGATTGGCGATCGTCCAGGCGTACAGCTCGTCTACATTCGCGAAGCCTTTTTCGCGGGCGTAGGCCATGATATTGGCGTTCTGTACAATCTCCTCGGAGGGATAGTAGAACTTTTTCTGGTCGCCCTCCTGGGCCGAAAGCTGCGAGACGGTCGCCGGATTCTGATTGCTGGTTGACATACGTGCGAACTCCTCTCTCGACTATGAGATACAGTCAGGAGCTTATTCTGTGTAGCTGATCGATTATAGGTCCGATGCCTTGGCTGTGTCAAAGAGGAGCGGGAAGCGGCGCACGATCGATGTGAGGAGCGGAAAAAGGCACAAAAAGATCCGCTACTTCTGGCGCTCGGCCCACCCCCCAGTCGGTCGAACATCATCAGTAGCGGATGCGCAGAATATAACAAATTTTTAATTATCTGTCAGCCTGTCAAAAGGTACTACCAGGCTCGTAGGACCTTAAGGCGGTTTTGCAGCCCTCGCCGCCAACACAAAGACGGAGCCGCGCGGCTCCGTCCCGGCGATCGAAAGCTGAGATTTTAGGATCAGACCGGCGTTGGATGGTTTTCGCCGGTCTCGTCCCAGATGCGCACGCTGTGAGTTTCGCGCAGCAGCAGCGAGCCGACGACAAACGTGATCAGCGCCACAATGATCGGATAAAGCAGCCCGGCGTAGATGTTGCCGGTCGCCGCGCAGATCGACAGGCCGATCACGGGCAGCAGGCCGCCGAACACGCCGTTGCCGATATGATACGGCAGCGACATCGAGGTGTAGCGAATCTTCGCGGGGAACGCCTCCACCAGGTAGGCCGCGATCGGGCCGTAGACCATCGTGACGAAGAGCACCTGAATAAAGATCAGGCCGATCAGCGCCGGAATATTCGGATTCGCCGCGACCTCCGCCGGAACCAGCGCGCCGTTCTGCTCGGTGAGCGCGGAAAGCCTGACTTCGCCCGTAACCTCGTTGCGCGTCGAGCCCACCGCGACGATGTTGTTACCGGCCGCCGCCTCCATGCCAATATAGATCGGATAGTAGCAGATTGCCGCGATCAAGCAGCCGGCCATCATCAGCTTCTTGCGGCCGATGCGATCCGAGAGCGCGCCGAAGAGCACAAAGAAGGGCATGCCCAGCAGCAGCGCAATCGCGACAATAATGTTGGCGGTTCTGGGGTTGACCCTGAGGATCGTTTGCAGATAGAAGAGCGCATAAAACTGGCCGGTATACCAGACCACGCCCTGGCCGGCGGTGGCGCCGAAGAGCGAGATCAGAATGCGCTTCCAGTTGGCCCAGTTGCCGAGGCTATCCTTGAGCGGCGTGGACGAGGTTTTGCCCTCTTTCTTGAGCGTGCTAAAGATCGGCGACTCTTTCATGCGCAGCCGGATGTAGAGCGACATGCCGACCAGCAGCAGCGAGAGCAGGAACGGGATACGCCAGCCCCAGCTGGCAAATGCGGCCCTGCCTGCCTCGACGCCGTACGCGCTCTCGAAGGCAAATTGCACCGCCAGAATCACCGCCAGCGAGACAAACAAACCGAGCGTTGCCGTGATCTGGATAAAGCTGGTGTAGTAGCCGCGCCTGCCATCCGGCACGTGCTCCGCCACATACACCGCCGCGCCGCCGTACTCGCCACCCAGCGCCAGACCTTGCAGCACGCGGATCAGAATCAGCAAGATCGGGGCGAGCACGCCGATCGTCTGGTAGGTCGGCAAGAGGCCGATCGCGGCAGTCGCGCCGCCCATGATGATCAGCGTTACCAGGAAGGCGTATTTGCGCCCGACAAGATCACCGATCCGGCCAAAGAAGATCGCGCCGAACGGACGCACGACAAAGCCCACGGCAAAGGTTGAAAGATAGGCGATCAGGGCGAAGACGGAGTTGCCGGCCGGGTAGAAGAGCGGCGAGATAACGGCGGCCAGCGAGCCGAAGATGTAGAAATCGTACCACTCGATCACGGTGCCGGCGGCCGAGGCGGAGATCACTTTCCAGATCTCCGAGCTTGAGACAGCAGCGGCTTGTTGCCCACGGATAGCGGTGTCGGCGCTCATTGAGTCAACCCCTTTCCAACGTTGATGACAGAAATCACAGGCACGATCGCATCTACGCTGAGCACGCGATTACACGGCGGATGTTCCTTCGTCATACCGGGTTCCTCCTGTAGGAACGACGTTCGGTCAGGTTGAGCAGGCGTGTATGCGGCGGTAAATGGGCTCCTTTCTCCATCTCGGAGATAGTGACTGGCTATACAATGATCGCTGCTCAGGGGGCGCGGCGATCAGGGGAAAGTTAGCTATGCGTATCTGAACAGATTATTGTCTCTGTGTCAAGAGAGCAAGGAAAGCGGTTGCAGCTAAGATCTCACGCTCATCTCGTTGCTCTCAAAATCAATTTTCGCTTGTATGCCGTAAGTAAAAGGAAAGCGGTTGCAGAGTGGCAAGGGGAAGCATAGGCCCTCACCCTCGCCCTGCGGGCACCCCCTGCCCCAAACCTCGGCGGGCCTCCGCCTCGGTTGCCATAGGCGAGGGGGAAGAGCGGTACTTTCTTTGTTCTCTGTTTTTTGTTCTCCCGTTGGTTCTAGGTTCTAGGTTCTTCTAGTCCGGCCTGCCGATCAGCATGAACGGAGCCCAGAAGAACGGATCAGCGTACAGGCACTCGTCGCCGGACTGCTGGGCCAGCACTTTGATCTCTTCCAGCGCTGTCTCGTACTCCGGATTTTCCTCACACCAGCGCTCGATTGTTGCGACCAGCTCATGGCCGGACAGCTCACGCACGGCGACCTGCGCGTCGTGGAGGGCAGCCGCCGCCGAGCGGCCTTTGCGCAGATCGGTGTAGAAGCGCTCCATGACCAGCAGCGCGACCAGATCGTTGGCCTCCCAGAGCGTGCAAACCACCGTGGGCGCTCCCGCGTACAGGAAGGCGCGCTGAAGGCCCAGCAGCTCGTCGCCAGGAACGACGTGACTTAGACCGCTGGTGCAGGCGCTGAGCGTCACCAGATCGGCCTCTAGATCCAGATTGCTGATGATCGAGCGCGCGCTCAGCGTATCGTCCAGGCCGAGATGCAGCTCGGAGGCTGCGGGGTCTTGCGGCCGGTACACCGCGTGGCCGGCGATGTGCAGCCAGCGGAAGCGCTGCGCTTCTTCCAGCAGATGCTCGCTCTTCGCCTCGGGTCCGATCCAGGCCTGTCCATCCATCAGCCGCGCGACGGAGCGGGCCTCGGCCTCGGCATAGCTCAGAGCACGCTCACCCTCGTCATTATAGCCGAGCGCCAAAAACTCGGTTGCGGTGCTGTGCGGCCGGTCCAGACAGTTGCGCAGCAGGATCGTGGCGCTGGGAGCCATCGCGATCGCCGGTCCCTGCTGCTCCAGCAGATACGAGTCGCTCTGGGAGCGCAGCGCCATAAACGGCACATAATGCAGCGGCCCGTGCGGGATCAGATACAGCAGGCTGCGATCGCGCAGCAGATGCTGGACCGGCTCGATCAGATTCTTGTGCAGCAGCCGCAGCAGATGGGGCAGCAGCAGACGACGGCCTGGACCCGGATCGTTGGGCAGCGGTCGCAGCGTGTTGGGATCGAGGCGCGTGGGATGCACCTCGAAGCTGTCGCGCGTGATCGCAAACAGAATCACCTGCGGCGGAAAGGCCAGATGCTCGCGCAGCCGTGTATTGTCGCTGGGCAGCTTGTTGATCAGGCTTTCGCCGCGCGGCAGCACGCCGATCGTGTAGTACTCGATCAGCAGCGCGTTTTCGGGCAGCCGTGCCTGCACATCCGCCAGCGACACGATCGGCTGATCCAACGCCGGGTAGAGCGTGGGCGACTTTTTGGTCAGCGTGTCGAGCAGAGCCCGTGAGCGCGCGCGCTCGACGTAATCGAAGGCCTCGACGTACTGGCCGCGCTCCAGGCAGAGCAGCACCATCGCCTCGTAGACCTGTTGCGTCGCGCCCAGCAGCCCGATCTTGATCTCTTCGCCCTCGGTATCGCCGCGCAGCGCCTCGATGCCGTGGATCGCTTTGGCGTAGGCGCTGTGCGCGGCGTCGAGACGGCCCTTGGCCTTGAAGACGTTGCCCAGCCGGTAGTAGATCAGGTTGAGCCAGTGCTTGTTACGCAGATGATTGGCCAGATCCAGCGCCTGGGCGTAGGCGGTCTGCGCCTCCGACCAGCGGCCCTGCGTCTGGTACAAAAAGCCGAGCTGCGCGCAGGTATCCAGCGCCACCGCCGGATCGGCGTAGTCCGACGAGCGCGCGATCTCCAGCGCCCGCCGGTAGGCCGCCTCGCTCTCGTCCTCTTCGCCCAGCATGTGATGCAGAAAGCCCTGGCACCAGTAGAGCATTCCCAGCCGCGCGATAATGCCCAGCGACTCGTAGAGCTTGATCGTTTCCTGAAAATGGCTCTGCGCGATATGCCAGCGGCCAAGGCCCATCGCGAAGTTGCCGATGGCGTAGAGCGCGTCGGCGGAGCGCGAAAGATCCTCCAGCTCGCGGAAGATCTCCAGGCTTTGGGTGGCGAAATCCAGCGCCTGCTCGTGGTAGTTGAACTCGACATAGACCCAGCTCATGTTGAGCAGCGCCACGCCCTGGTAGAGCAGGTTGTGGGTTTCGCGGGCGACATCCAGCAGCTGCTGGTAGAGCTGTAGCGCGCGATCGTAGCGGGTTTGATACCAGTGCGCCTGGGCCAGCGCGTTCAGCGCATGGATACGAACGTACTCTTCCAGCTCGGTCTGGGCCAGCAGCTCGGCCAGCAGCGCCTCGCCCTCGTCGTAGCGCTGCGTGCGCACGGCCACGTAGCCCTCATAGAGCGTGAGCCGGTTCAGATGCCGGCGCCGGCGCGGATTCGCCGCCCGCACTGCCGTCACATAGCTGGTGATCGTGCGCCACTCTTTGCGCGGCAGCAGCTGAAAGAACAGCTCGCCCAGATGATGAACGCACTCGTCGGCGTCGGCGTCGTAGTCGTCCTCGGAGGTGGCGGCTTCCATGCGGCGCAGATAATAATCCAGCGCCTCGGTATGCAGATTCAGCTCATCCAGCGGGCGCGTCGCGCGCAGCTGAGCCAGAATATTCGCCTGAATTTCGTGTCGTAGCTGGTACGCGCCAGGCAGCTCGGCGACCGGAATCACCAGATCATCGCCGGTCACATGCGACCAGTCGTCGTCGGTGCATCCGCTCATCGTCATCAGGAGATCACGGTCAAAGCGCCGGAGGATCGCGCAGAAGGCCAGGAGCGGGAGATGATTGAGATCATATTCTTGCAGCACAGATAGCACTTTCCTGTATAGCCAGCGTGCTTACTGCTTGACGCCGGGGGGAAGCGTTACGAGTCCTGTACGCAGGGCGCGAACAGATGCCGTATAAACTAGCCTTTTATTATACGATAGTCCATGGTGTTTTGGTATCAATATTTGGCACACTTGATCACATATGCTACCTTGAATAGGACTGCTGCTCCACGACGTGAGCCAATCCGAACGACGGCTTACCTGTTTGAAACCTGCTACTGGAATAATACCTGACTGATCCTGATTGCGCTTAAGGCGCCTGGCTCAGTATATCCAATATGTCAGCGTCGACTTCAGTGCTGGCTCAGTCCGAGAGCTACCTGCTGTCGAGCACAAGTCAAGGAGGAAGGGAATGAGCGAGCCCTCGCAGCGGATCGTTTTTAACAATGCTACCTCGTCCAGCACGTCGCCGGAATCAAAGCTGGGAATTGCCCCTGCCGCCCAGACCGCTGCCGCGAACGGCTCGGCGGTCTATCTCTACGCCGACGATCCGGTGATTCAGCTGGAGCCGTTCGCGTACGACGAGGCGGATCGGCCGCGCCGGGTTCCTTCGCAGCTGGCGCGGTTGCAGGAGAAAAACATCACGGTCGACGATCCGATCTTCGACAGCGCGATCGACTGGCCATTCCGCGAGTTCAAGGTTTTTGTGCAGGGCGGCGCCAGCGACACGGCGGCAGATCCCGGCGATAAACGGCCAGGCGTGGTGCTGGGCTTTGATCCGCCGCAGCCCCGCCGCACTCCGCAGCCGGACGTCGGCTCCGCCGGGCCGACCGAGACCAGGATTTGCCTTTTCAGCGTGATCGTTGCGCTTGAGTGGCAGCCGACCGCCAAGTATGTGCAGCAGCTCAAGTGGGCCTTCCGCGCCGCCTCCGATTTTCTCTACGATGTGACCGACGGCTACTTCGCGTTTGGCCAGGTGCTCATCGGCGGGCCGGAGCTGATGGACTGCGCCGACGTGCAGATCCTGGCTTCGAATCGCCTGCTGCCGCGCAGCTGGGTCAGCGGCCTGCACGAGGATCGCAAGTACATGCCGATCCGTGTCGGGCGCGGCATCTGGCATAAGAACAATCGCGTGTCGATCCCCTGGGACGAGCCCGAGGCGTATCGCACGCTGATCCACGAGTGGGCACACTACGCGCTGGAGCTGCGCGACTCCTACCTGGAAACGCACTATGTTTCCGTGGGCGCGCCGCACAATCATGCGCACGACGCCGACTATGTGCTGCTGCGCGGCGAACATCCGCTTGTCATCCCCCAGATCAGCATCACCACCGAGTCGATCATGGCCTCGCTGGAAGGCACGAGCGAGCTGGTGCCGCAGATGGGCAGCAAAGCCGCCGGGCAGTCGGAGTCGCCCTGGGAAGAGATCCGCAAGCGCAATCGCTACCGCAAGCTGGAGTTCGATCCCAACAGCCGCACGCTGGAAGGGCCGGGCCGCCTGCCGCTGCCGCTGCCGCTGATCCATCTGACCGATGAGCTTAAGCAGGCGCAGCAAGCCTGGCCGCCCGCCGACGCGATCCTCAACGATTTTCCTAAAGGCGTGCAGTTCGATCACTGCTGGGCGTATGTGGTCAAAGGCAGCCTGAGCGCGCCGCTGGGACTGGTTGCGCAGGGCTCGATCGATGCGCGGGCCTCGCAGCGCGGCTTTCGGCTGCTGGGCGTGGCTGTCGACAATACCGTCGTGCTGATTGGCAGGGATCACAGCGACCGCTCGATCGTCGTGGCCGGCCGGATCGATGCGATCGAGACGCCTGAGGGTGAGCGCGACGCCGTGGTGAAGATCGGCGAGTGGACTAACGTCACGCCGGAGCATTTCCCGCTGGTCGATGTGGTGCCGAGCGAAGAGCTGCGCGATAACGGCCAGATGGCCAGGATCGCGATCAACGTTTCGGGCGAGCCCGGCAGCGCCTGGGTATTTCCGCTGGGCTACGGCGATCCTGAGCAGATCGAGGCGAACCAGTTCCGCGAGGTGCCCACGCTCGACGGCCATGTGCTGGTGACCTGGGACGACGGCGGCAAGCTGGTGATCAGCTCGTTCTCGCAGGGCGGCAATCCCCAGACCGGCACCCCGACCGGCGGACCACCGATCACAGCGGGCTCGTCCGAGGGCAACAGCATGCTCTTCTTCGCCGACAAAAACCTGATCCGCGACTACAGCAGCACCAAGATCGTCACCACGCTGATCCACACCGCCGCCGAGCTGGATCAGCTGCCGGACGGCGCGCAGGCGCGCGGCTACGCTTTCAGCCTTTCCTGCAACACCGCGCTGCCGACCGAGCTTGATCCCACGCTGATCCTGTACTTCGATCGCGAC
>DASWTW010000401.1:0-45734 GCA_036401895.1 Herpetosiphonaceae bacterium
ATCGCGCGCTGCCCCGCCCGGCGCTGTGTCGTGTAGCGTGCGTCGACCCCCGGCACCAGCTCATCAGCGATAAAACGGCAGTAGTCGCGATTGAGATCGTAGTCGGCGCGACGGCCGTGCTCGCTGGATGGATCGATGAACACGGCAATACAGGGCGGAATATCGCCCGCCGCGATCAGATTATCGAAAATGGTCTGCGCGCCGGCAAAGGTGAGATAATCGCCGCCGTCGTGGAAATACACGCTGGGATAGCGCTGTCCGGCATCATAGCCAGCAGGCGTGTAGATCCAGATTGTGCGCGTCGCAGGATAGTGCCGGCTGCTGAAGTTGGCAAAGCGCTCAACCTTGCCTGCGGGCACGCCAGAACGCGGCCGCCACTCGCCGGGATCGCTGTGCTGCGGCATGCACACCTCAGCGCGTGGCCCGTAGCCGCTTGGAACCTGGCGCGGGTTGCGCGGATCGCCGATGTCTACGCCGTCGACCAGCAGATGATAGTCCAGCCGCGCGTCGGCCTCGTAGCGACCATCGTCGAACCAGAGCGTGGTCTGGCCTAGCCGCGTGAGTGGTCGCGATTGCTCGCCCAGCATATCGCCGCGCAGCACAACCGACTCGGCCGCGCCCATGTAGAAGATGATCGCGCGACCATCGCTGATTAGCGGCGAGACTGGATTCGCGGCGACGAACGCCTCGACGAGCTGCTGTTGCTGCGCCGCATCCGCTGCTGCTGCCTGATCTACCAGGTGATCGAATTCATGCATAGAATAACGAGCAAATGAACAAACGAACAAACGAACAAAATCAAGAACCTAATAAACGAATAAACCGGAGATGATCGAAACTTCTTTGTTCCCTTGTTCTCCTGTTCTCTTGTTTCCTTATTCGCCCGCAGGACGTTTTTTCGCCAGCCAGACTGTTGTACGGCTAGTGTGCGGATCGTGGGTGGTGGAGCCGGAGTACTGGTATCCGCGCCGCAGCCAGAAGTGCTGGCCCAGCTTACTGCTCTCGGCCACGCCCGCCGTGACAAACTCAATCTCGGGATCGGCAAACAGCGCCTGCTCCAACAGATCGGCCGCCTCGCTCCCCAGGCCGTGCTGCTGATACGGACCGCCGATCAAGAGCAGCGCGATCGTCGCAGTATCCGACATCGTCGCTTCGAGCTGCACGTCCGCCACGCCGATCAGCGCGTTATCACTGCGGCGAACAATCCCGTACAACTGGCGGCCCTCGGTGCGCTGTGCCTCAAGGAAATCGGTCTGCAACTGGAGCTTGCTGACCGGATCGCGACCATAGCCGATCGCCGACCAATAGTTGGGCGTGAAGCGATACAAACGCATCACCGCATCGAGATCGTCGTCTTCGAGTGGACGCAGACGCACCTGCTGGCCGCTGTACTCTTGCAGCATCGATGGTCCCTTTCGTCACTGCTGCTTTGAATCGTTGGAGGACTGCATCAGCTTACCACATCTTGCCCCGTATCGGTAGCGCCTTGTTTGACGATCTCAGGAGAGATCGGTCACGATCAGCCTTTAGTTGCAGGCTGCAACCTTCTTCCTCACCATGCAGCGAGCCGCCGCTTGGGGCATAATGCAGCGCAATCGTTCCACCGCTCAACGCAGATAGGAGCTATCGTGTCAAGAATTATCCGCCGCCAGGGCTTAATCATCATTCATATTGTGCTGACGCTGCTCACGCTATCCGCCTGTGCCTCAAGCGCGCCTGCTGCCATCGAAACACCGGAAGTGGTAGCCACGCCCGAGATCCAGGCGACACAGGACGCCCGAGCAACCGAGGGTCAAGCCAGCGAGGACCGGCTGCGGCTGGCCCGCACCGAGTGCCAGGAGTTGCAGACGGCACTGGCTCAGCAGCTGGCAACCGAGATCAGCCAGACCGAAGGGCCGCTTCCGCATCAGCTTGCAGGGCACGCCGGCATATCATGTACATTTACCGCCAAAGGCACCGGCAAAGAGTTTGGTAGCTTCCTCGACGTGGCAGATAAGATTCGCGCCACATTGAACGAGCGCGGCTGGATCGAGCGTGGACAGTCCAGGGCCGATGGCCCGACCGGCACTCAGGCTGAATTTAACAAAAGCACTTCTACCGCTATCATAAACGTTAGCTGGCAGCCTGCGCCCGAGGTTCAGTGCCCGGCAGACCAGCCGATCAGCGCCTGCGAGGTCGCGCCCGAGCAGCAGATCTTCAACATTGAGCTTAGACTCTCGCTGTAGCCTCCGGCAATCCCGCGCAGCATCAGAGCG
This sequence comes from Herpetosiphonaceae bacterium, assembly GCA_036401895.1. Lineage (GTDB taxonomy): Bacteria > Chloroflexota > Chloroflexia > Chloroflexales > Kallotenuaceae > LB3-1. The sequence goes on from DASWTW010000401.1 coordinate 2,256, forward strand.
ACTCGATTTGAGTCGCTCTGGTTTGTGTTTAACGCCGCACCTGCGCGAACAGCCAGGGAAACAGATCCGGCTCGGCGTAGGCCAGATCCCAGGAGTTATGCCCAACTTCGGGATAAAGCGTGAAGCGCACGTTGCCGCCGCACGCTTGCAGCGCATCGACCAGCTCCTGGGACTCGGACGGCAGCACAACCTCATCATTCGCACCGTGAAATACCCACAGCGGAACATCCTTCAAAACGCAGGCTTTTTCGGGAAATCCCGCGTACCAATCGCCGCCGCCACAGATCGGCACGACCGCCGCGAAGCGCTCGGGATGGCGCACCGCGAAATGCCAGGTGCCATAGCCACCCATGCTCAGGCCGGTCAGGTAGATCCGGTCGGAGTCAACCGCGTAGCTCGTCGTAATCTCATCAAAGAGCGCATCCAGCGACTCCCATTCCCAGATCCAGTTGGTCTCGGGCGGGCACTGCGGCGATACGACGATCGCGGGGAAGTCAGGCTGCTGATCCACAAGCTTGGGCATGCCATGCTTTTTGACCTGCTCAACGTCAGTGCCGCGCTGGCCGCTGCCGTGCAGAAAGATGATCAAGGGCCAGCGCCGCTGCGGATCGTCGCCGTAGCCCGGAGGCAGATGGAGCAAATACTGGAGCCAGAGTGTTTTTGTGATCGTCTCGCTGAGCGTTTGGGCGCGCTGAGTCATGGCATCGTTCCTTTCAGGCGGCAGTATAAAGGCGAAAGAACAAAGGAACAAACGAACAAGCGAACAAAGAGAGAACCAAGAATTAGGGAGAACAAAGGAATAAAGAGTTTTTATTGTTCGTTTGTGCGCCCGGAGGGCACCCGGCTCCTTTGTTTGCCCGCAGGGCAAGGGATGAGGGCCACGAATCTAGGGAACAAAAATCAGCTCTGCATCATCTTCTACTGAGACGCGCCTGAAAGGAGAGATCGCTGATGCTGCTGTCAGCCGGCAAGCAAGTGAAGAGGCCAGAGGAGAGACTTACAGAAACCACATCAAACGATATTCATTGATTGGGCGCGGCTGAACGAACATCCGTCTCGTGTATGGAGGGTTTCGTGAAACAACGTAACTCAATCCTGCTCTCGCTGATCGTCTGTTTCATGCTGGTACTCACAGCGTGCGGCGGCGCGGCGAGTACTCCAGCAGAACGACCAGCCAGCTCACCTGCCGCTTCCTCGGCAGGCAGTCCGCAATCGCCCTCACAGAACAGAACCGGTGACTCCAAGCCACAGAACAACTCTTCAGAAAACAGCGGTGCGCCGCAGGCATCGGCTGCCGCATCTCCACCCGCAGCGCTGCCCGAAGCCGCAGAGGCGGCCAGGCCACCTGATGTAGCCGGAGGAGCGCCGCCACCCGCCGAGTCGCTGACCGACTCGGAGCATCCGCCGCAGCCTACGGAATATGGCTATCCACCACCGCGCCGACGGCCGGAGAGCCCGCCCAATCCCGGCCAGCCGCCCTACGACTCGACCTTCTACCAGAACTACGGCGTCAATCCCTTCTTCGACGCGGTAGAAGATCCGCTTTCGACCTTTGCCATGGATATCGATACCGCCTCCTACACGGTGATGCGTCGCTATCTGAGCGACGGCAATCTGCCCGACCCGGACTCAGTGCGCGTCGAGGAGTATCTCAACTACTTCAACTACCGTTATCCGCAGCCCGAGGATGGCGGCGCGTTTGCGATCTACACCGAAGCCGCGCCGTCGCCCTTTGGCGGCAAAAACTACGATGTCGTGCAGATCGGCATCCAGGGTAAGACGATCGCCGAAGAGGATCGCGCGCCGACCTCGCTAACCTTTGTGATCGATGTGTCGGGCTCGATGCAGCGCGAGAATCGGCTGGAGACCGTCAAGCAGTCGCTGTCGATGCTGGTAGAGCAGCTACGCCCCGACGATCAGATCGGCATTGTGGTGTATGGATCGGACGCAGAGTCGATCCTGGAGCCCACCAGCGGCCGGGATAAGCAGCGGATCTTGCGCGCGATCGACTCGCTCGCACCCAGCGGCTCGACCAACGTCGAGGCCGGGCTGGATATCGGCTTTGCGCAGGCTGAGGAAGCGTTTATTCGCGGCGGCACCAATCAGATCCTGCTCTGCTCGGATGGCGTCGCCAACAACGGCGTGACCGATCCGCAGGCGCTGCTGCAAAAGTACGATCGCTACACGTCGCAGGGCATCAAGCTTTCGACGTTTGGCTTTGGCATGGGCAATTTCAACGATGTGCTGATGGAGCAGCTCGCCGACGCGGGCAACGGCTTCTACAGCTACATCGACACGCTGGAGCAGGCCAAGCGCCTGTTTGTGGATAATCTGACCGGCACGCTCCAGCTCATCGCGCGCGACGCCAAGGTGCAGGTCGAGTTTAATCCCGAGGTCGTGAGCTACTACCGGCTGATCGGCTACGAGAACCGCGATGTCGCCGATCAGGATTTCCGCAACGATACCGTGGACGCGGGCGAGGTCGGCTCCGGCCACAGCGTGACGGCGCTCTACGAGATTTATCGCGTCCCGGAGGCCACCGGCGATATTGCCACCGTGCGCATTCGCTACCACAAGCCCGACAACTCGAAGATCATCGAGGAGGCTCAGACGCTCGGCAGCCAGGATCGGCTCGACCGTTTCGACGAGACCAGCGGACGCTTCAAGCTAGCGGTCAGCGTCGCGGAGTACGCCGAGCTGCTGCGCTACTCGCGCTGGACGCGTGGCACGACGCTGGATGATGTGGTCGAGCTGTCCTACGAGGCGCTGCCCAGCTTCCAGGGCGATCAGGATGTCCAGGAATTCGTCGATCTGCTCGGCAGGGCAGCGGCGCTCGCAGACTAAGGCGGTAGTTCAAGTCGGCAGGGGACGGCTCGTTGCGAGTCGTCCCTTTTTTGTGTACCAAACACACATTCTACTTGGTATAATTAGATCACTTGTTTCCTATGTTTTAGAAAACCAAATGGTAGATACCTTGGCCTTATCGCAGATTATTATGCCGTGATTAGAAGGTACTTTGAAACCCGCGCTCTCCTTACTCGTAACAGCAACTATGCAAACACAAACACCAGCACCAACACTACAGGATAAACTTCGAGACCCTATTTGGCAATCTACTACAGGTCTTCTTGCTCTGCTACTTACTGTTGTAAGCATATGGTTAGCTTGGACTGCACTCAATACAAAGGCACTGAATGTTGAAGTTATCTCACAAACACCACTCCTCACAGTACAAGATGAGGCAGCAGGTCGTCTACAAATTGCCTTTGATGGTAAGCCTGTAGAAGACGTAACACTGAGTGTCATAAAAGTAACCAACAGTGGCAACGCACCAATTCTGGATACCGATTTTCAACGCCCACTAACTCTCTCTTTTGGAGAAACCGCCGAAGTACTAAGTGCGGAAGTTGTAGAAATGATCCCTCCGAACATCGGCGCATCTGTCAAAGTGGTATCTAACACTGCTGAACTGAATCCTATACTGCTTAATAGTGGTAATACAGTTACGATGAAAATACTTCTCACTCGTTATAATAATAATGTAACAGCTGATGCTCGCATTGTTGGAGTTAGTCAACTGTATTTCCAAGCTAAGAAGCATAATTTTTTTATTCAAATAATAGTTGGTTTTATAGTAACTGCCCCTTTTGCTTTTATTACTTATAGGGTTTCCAATCATTTATTAAAGCCTTATCAAAGTCAATCTTTATGGAAATCTTTCATTTTGGAAGTAATTATTCCAACATCAATTATGGCTATTGTGTTATTAATCACATATCCACTGGTGCGTAAAATAGGAACGATAATACTTCAAAGCTTACCTATTTCATAGTCACTGGCATCTCCTATAGCTCAAACTTTATAGTTTGCACAAGGCCAGACCTGAGCGTTTTCTCGTACTTATCCTATAAGGATATGCCTCTAGATTATTCATAACCCTTTGTATCGCTTCTATAAAACTCAAGCGCTCCTCAAATTGAGAAGCGCGTTTTTTGCTACACACGCTCCTACTTCCCGTTGGCCTCGTTCATCGCCGTGCACGCCGCCTGCACCATCGCGACCGGATCGACGTCGGTTTCAAGAATGTCACGTCCTCGGGCTTAAATCCAGTTTGCGATCCAAATCACTTGTGGGAAGGTGTTTTGCACTGCATTGACGAAGCGCTCATCGGCTGTAATGAATGGACACTGTTCGCGGAGGCTGAGCGCCAGGTAGAGCGAATCGTACACGGTACGCTGGTGCGTAACAGCGAGATGGTAAGCATCATCAAGTAACACTGTCGTTGGCGCGAGCGTAAACGTCAGGGCTTGAAACTTAGCCAGGGCTTCCTGGGCTTCAACAGCTGACCACCGCTTGAGTAAGGTGTGCTTCTTCCAGATAATGTTGCCAACCTCAGCAGGCAAGAGATCAGGCGCAAGAAGCATAAGCGTTCCTTGCTCGTAAGCCAGCAAAATGCGCTCAGCTTCAGCAGCATATGGCTCGGCATCAAACCACTTGATTACAACACTGCTATCAACAACGACTGACGTCATTGCTTAGCGCAGCCGATCCGCACGCAGCAGATCAACACTATCAATCGCGTCACCATACTTTGTATGCATCCGCTCACGAAACGCACGAATCTCACGTACCGCCTCATGACGCTGATGATCACTCTCCCCGCCGGGAGTCCACTGTTCGAGCAGATCTTCAACGCGGCTCAAGCCACGACGTTGGGCTTCAGTTTGCAGCCGCTGATATAAATTATCCGAGACAACGACTGTTTGGCTCATCCCATTCTCCTGTTTGCACCAAGTACACCAACATTATACATCGTGCTATACAGCTTAATGCTGGGTTAAAAGCAGCCTAATTTTGTGATACACAACCGCCTACTTCCCATTCGCCTCGTTCATCGCCGTGCACGCCGCCTGCACCGTCGCGATCGGATCGGCGTCGGTTTCGAGCACTTCGGCCAGCGCGCCGTCGAACGGACTCCAGAAGCGATCCAGCTCGGTGCGATTCGGCGCGGGCGTGCCCGACTTCGCCGACTCGAAGAGGTTAGCCAGCGCCGGGTTTGCGATCGCCAGGTTGGGGTTGGACGGAATGAACAAAGATTGCTCGACATAGCGCTGCTGCGCCTCCTGGCCGGTCAGCAGCAGCCCCAGCGCGATCGCCTGGTCGGGCTTGTCGGTGGCGGCGTTGAGATAGACTCCGGTTCCGCTCAGCAGCGGCCTGGCCGGTCCGGCGGGGCCGCTCGGCGTCGGCGCGACACCCAGCTGATCGCCGAGAGCAGCGCGATAATCCGCGAGCAGCCACGAGCCGTTGATCGCCAGATCAGCCTGGCCCTCCTTGAACAGCGCCTCGGCCTCGCGTCCGCTGGTCACAATCTGCGCGCCGGCGTTCTTTAGCTCGCGCAGATAGTTTAGGGCATCGGCGAAACCGCCCGCGTCCGCCACACAGCGACCGTTCTCGTCGAAAAGCCGCCCGCCGAACGCGCCGAAGAAGCCGAAGTTATGAAACGTGCTGCGGATCAGCACCAGCGTCGTGCCGCCCTTGACGGCGTTGAGCAGCTCGTCGGTGGTGCGCGGCGGAGATTGAACCTTGCCGGCGTTGTAGTAGAGCGCCATTGTGGAGAGCGAGGCCGGAATCCCGTAGAGCTTGCCGTCAACCTTCATGCTCTCGATCGCGTTGGGCAGATACAGACTGGCCTGCTGGCCAACTGCAGAGTCCAGCTCACGCAGCAGCCCTGAGCGCGCCTCACGGCCAAGGCTATCGTTGGGAGCCAGTAGCAGATCGGGACCACCGCCCGCCGCCGCCTCGGTCTCGAAGCGATTGATAATCTCGTCGCCGGGCATCGCCACCGCCCCGATCTCAAGATTCGGCGTGGCCTGCCTGGCCTGCGCGACCAGCTCATTGATGATACCGGCCTCAGGTGAGTCGGCGGCGTAGCTGTGCCAGAGCGTCAGCGTATCGGGAGACGGAGTCGGCGGCGCGATCGAACTGTCAGCGGCGAGACTTTCGGTCGGGGCCGGCTGCTCGGCGGCGGGACTTTCGGTCGGCGCTGCGCTGGTCGTCGGCGCCATCGAGGGTGCACTGCTGGCGGAGGCAGTTGTGTTGGGCTCTAGTGGGATCGGTTCTGCGGTACTGCATGCGGACAGCATCACAGCTACCAGAACAAAGAGAATTGCGATTCGCCGCATGAAGAATGGAACTCCTGTCTCGTTAAGTCGGCTTGCCGCGCAACATGATAGCACGATTAGCGCAACGGGACAGGTTCAATGTCAACAAAAGCCCCTCTCCTGTAGCAACGGGAGAGGGGCAATGCGAAGCATGGGGTGAGAGCCTCTTTACGCCAACACCTACGCGGCGTGCGCGGCGGCCTGCTGCGTCTGCTCCTTGATCTGATCCGCCAGATGGGCCGGCACATCCTCGTAGTGGTTGAAGCTCATCGAGAACGTGCCGCGTCCTTGCGTGATCGAGCGCAGATCCGTAGAGTAGCGCTGGCACTCGGCTAGCGGCACATGCGCCGTCACCGTGGTGCGATTGCCCTCGGTGTTGACGCCCATGATGCGCCCGCGCCGTGTGTTGAGATCGCTCATCACGTCGCCGGTGAACTGATCCGGCACATTGATCTGTAGCTCATAGATCGGCTCCATGAGCGCAGGCTGCGCCTTGACCACGGCCTGCTTGAAGCCCTGGTAGCCGGCGGTCTTGAACGCGATTTCCTTACTGTCGACAGGATGCTCCTTGCCGTCGTAGATCGCCACGCGCACATCGACCATCGGGCTGCCCGAGATAAGCCCGTCGTGCATGGCCTCGCGAATGCCCTTCTCGATCGCCGGCGCGAAGCTGCGGCTGATCACGCCGCCGACGATCTCCCACACAAACTCCAGCGGATCTTCACGAGTCGGATCGCTCGGCAGCGGCTCGACACGCATCGACACGTTGGCGTACTGGCCCGCACCGCCGGTCTGCTTCTTGTGAATATACGTCGTCTCGGCTTTGGAGCGGATCGTCTCGCGGTAAGCTACGCGCGGCAGCTCAAGATCGATCAGCACGCTGAACTTGCGCTTCAAACGATCGGCGATATTCTGGAGATGCGTCTCGCTCAGGCCGCTCAGCAGCGTATCGCCGGTGAGCGAGTCGCGGCCAACCTGAAGCGCCGGATCTTCCTCCATGACGCGATGCAGCGCCGTGCCCATCTTGTCCTGGTCGGCGCGCGAGTGCGGCTTGACCGCTGCGGTAAAGGCCGGAGCCGGATACTGAATGCTGCGCAGCTGGACCGGATGGTCGTGCGCGCAGAGCGTATCGCCGCTGGTCGTCTCGGCAAGCTTGATGATCGCGCACAGATCGCCGGGTCCGGCCTCGTGGATCGCGCTCTGCTCCGTGCCCTTCACGGCGTACAGCTGGCCGATGCGCTCGTCTTTGCGCGTCCGGCGATTGTGGACAGTCGAGTTGGAGTGCAGCTCCCCCGAGTAGACGCGCACATAGCTGATCTTGCCGACGTGCGGATCGACCGTGGTCTTGAAGACCAGCGCCGCCAGCGGATCGGTCTTGGTCGGATTAAGCTTAATCGCCTTGCCGCTGTTGAGATCGGTCGCGTTGGCGATCTTGCGCGCCGCCGACGGGAAGCTATCCATCATACCGTCGAGCAGCTGCGCGATGCCGGCCAGCGCAGTCGCCGAGCCGACAAAGACCGGCACGATCGTGTTGTTGTTGATGCCCGCGCGCAGGCCGTCGCGCAGCTCATCCAGCGACAGCGCATCAGCGCCGCCCTCCAGATATTTCTCGATCAAGTCGTCGTTGGTCACGGCGATCTTATCGACCAGCGCCTCGCGCAGCTCGCTCTCGCGGTCGACATAGTCGTCGGGAATATCAGCCTCCTCAAATGAGCCGTCGTGCTTGGGGCTGATCATCCAGGCGCGCTGGCGACGCAGCGAGATAATGCCGCGAAAATCTTTCTGGCTACCGATCGGCAGCTGCATGGGGATCACCGCGCCGTCGAGGATCGTCTGGGCATCTTGCACCGCGCGATCGAAGTCGGCGTTCTCGCGATCCATCTTGTTGACGAAAATAATCACCGGCACGTTGGCAGCTTTCGCCGCCTGCCAGACCATCTCGGTGCCGACCTCGACGCCGGCCGAGGCGTCCATCACGATCACCGCGCCGTCGATCACACGCATCGCGGCGGCAACCTCCGAGGCATAGTCGGCGGAGCCGGGCACGTCCAGCAGATTAATCTTGTCGTTCTTCCATTCGAGAGGCGCGATCGCGAGGTTGATCGATTGGCGGCGCTCTTTTTCGTCGGGATCGTAATCCGTGACGGTGTTGCCATCTTCGACGCGACCCAGGCGGGTGGTGGCGTGGGCGCAGTGGAGCAGCGCCTCAACAAGCGTGGTCTTACCACAGCCAGCGTGACCGAAGATGCCGACATTGTGGATCTGTTCGGGGCCGTAGGGCTTCATGTAGTCCTCCTTGACCAAATGCTGCACAACAATACAGATGGACAAAGCACGCTACCGAGCCGTCAGAACGCAGGTGGGGAATCTACGTGGCTGATAGCTGAGTTACATAGACAACAAAACCTCCTTGGTGGTACGGTAAATTGATTGGGTGGCTCACCACCTCGGGAGCCGGAAGCGAGCGCGGGCGTGCATCACATGATTCCCAGAGCGCTCACGTTTTTTGCTGAACAGCGCCGATCCTGGTTTTACTCCGGCTCGTCGTCCCAGGCAACCGCCGTGGTCGTGCCGGACTGCCAGTCCTGGCGCAAAATCGCGTAGCCGATCGTGTCGAAGCGCGCGCCGTCGAGTGTGGGCCAGGCGCTGCGGTAGTGCGCCTCCTTGACGTAGCCGCAGCGGCGAAACGTTTTACGCATCGCCAGATTATCCTGCCGCGTATTGCCCTCGATCCGCTGAATCTCGGGTAGCATCGTAAACAGATGCTCGGTCGCCCAGCGCAGCGCCTGCACGCCGATGCCCTGCCCGCGACACTGCGCGCGAATGCGAAAATCGAGCTGCGGCGTGGAATCAAGCAGATCATGCATACGCACAATTCCGGCACGCTCACCGCCCGCGCCGACGATCCACCAGACCTGGTTGTCGTCGCCGCTGTACCAGCCCTTAGCGATCCAGTCGCGCACAACGTCCGGCGTCGGATTGGCGTACACGAAGTAGTCCCAGGTCTCCGACGTGATCAGATCGACCAGCGCGTCGGCCTCGTCCTCGGCGAATTGTTGAAACGTGACCTGCATCATGCCTGCCGTTTCGAATGAACGTAAACGGGCTGCGCGATTTCTGCGCAGCCCGCTTAAACCCCTATTTTAGCTCAGGCACACCGAGCGCTTCGGCCAGCATCCTTTCCGCAGCCGTGTAAGGATCGACCTCGCGCGCCTGGATGCGGGCCAGTGTTGCCTCGCGCTGCTCCTGCGGCACGCGCTCTCGGATCAGATCCAGAGCCAGACCTTGCAGAATTCCACGAAACTCACGCTCGATCCGCTCGCGCTCACGCTCGGCCAGATGGCCCGTGCTCTTGAGATGCTGCCAGTGCCCTTCGATCGCGTCGATCGCCTGGGGAATGCCGCTACCTCGGGTCGCAACCGTCATCACGATCGGAACGCTCCAGCCCTGCCGGGGAGCGCCGCCGAGCTGCATCATGGTTTGCAGATGCCGCCGCGTTTTTTCGGCGTCCTCGCGATCGGCCTTATTGACCACGAACACATCAGCGATCTCCAGGATACCGGCTTTGATCGCCTGCACGTCGTCGCCAAGCCCTGGCACCTCGACCACAATCGTGGTGTGCGCCTCGCGCGCGATCTCGACCTCGGCCTGGCCCGCGCCGATCGTCTCGACAATAATCTTATCGAAGCCGGCTGCGTCCAGCGCCTTGACCACATCGCCGGTCGCACGAGCGATGCCGCCGAGCTGGCCCCGGCTGGCCATCGAGCGCACAAACACGCCTGCGTCGCCGCCGAGCGGCTGCATACGAATGCGGTCGCCCAGGATCGCGCCGCCGGTAAAGGGCGATGTCGGATCGACCGCCAGAATGCCGACCGTTGAGCCGCGCCGCCGAAGCTCAAGCGCCAGCTCGTTGACCAGCGTGCTTTTGCCGGCGCCTGGCGGCCCAGTCACGCCGATCACATGGGCCTGGCCCGTGTACTGATACAGCTTCGCCAGCGCACGATGACCGTCATCGCCGCCGTTCTCGACGATCGTCACCAGCCGCGAGAGCGCCCGCCGATCGCCGTTGCGCATCTGATCGATCAGTCCCACAGCGGCCTACACTTCCGCGCCCGAGAAGCGCTCGGGCTTGACGTTGCTGCGGATAAACTCGACGATGTCGTTGGTGGAAGCGCCGGGACCATAGACCGCCGCGATGCCGTGGTCGCGCCGCAGGATCTCGGCGTCGCTATCGGAGATAATGCCGCCCGCCACGATCAGCACATCGTCGACGCCGCCCTGGTGCAGCAGCTCGGTGATCTTGGGCAGCAGCGTCATATGCGCGCCCGAGAGGATCGACAGGCCGATCACGTCGACGTCTTCTTGCAGCGCGGCATCCACGATCATCTGCGGCGTCTGCTGAAGGCCGGTATAGACCACCTCCATACCGGCGTCGCGCAAGGCCCGCGCGATCACCTTTGCGCCGCGATCGTGGCCGTCGAGACCAGGCTTGGCGACAAGAACTCGTATTTTACGCTCCATTGCGTGTCCTTTGCGAAGAATAGTTCGTTAGAACTTTGTTTATATTCTAGCACCGGGTCTTGACAGGATGCAACCTACCTCACCCGATCTAGGATTTTCGGCGCGGCTTGCGGCGGCCAAAGAGCATTGAGCCCAGGCTGCGATCGATCACGGCATCATCCTGGCCGTAAAAATCGCTCTCGCCGGGCCGCATGTTGGGCTGCGATGTGGCCCACTGCGCGTGCGCATCGCGCGCATGGTTGAAGATCGCCTCAAGCTGATCGGGATGCGAGAGATTATCGCGGATCTCGACCAGCACACGGATCAGATCGTTGAGCCAGCGCTCGATCGCCTCGCTGTTGCTCTGGGCAATCGCGCGACTCTGCTCGGGATCGGAGCCGGCCAGATCGACCATCGCCCCGAAGCTGGTGCTGCCGATCGCCTGCATCTCGCGCCATCCACTGCTGCGGCTGACGGCCTCCATCAGCGCGATCGCCAGCAGCTGCGGCAGATGATCGACACCGCCGATATAAGCGTCGTGCTCAACCGCGTCGATGTAGTAGGGCTTCGCGCCGATCGCCGTCACCAGCAGGTCCATGGTGTTGATCGCGTTGGGCTGGGCGTGAACGCTGGATACCAGGCAGTAGATCGCGCCTTTGAAAAGATCGATCGACGGCTTGCTGGGACGCTTGCCGGTGTAGCTCAGCAGCGGATGCCCGCCGATAAAATCGACAGTGCGCGGCAGCACCTCGGAGGCCAGCTGGAGCACCTGGGTTTTGGTGCTGCTCACGTCCGAGACGACGGTGCCGTGCTTCACGTGCGGCGCGATCGCGCTGAAGGTTTCGGCAAGCTCGGCGGGCGGCACGCTCACAAAGATCAGATCGGCCTCACGCACCGCGTCGGCAAGGTCGCGCGCCTCGCGATCGATCATCAAACGGCCGCGCGCATCCTGCAACGTGCGCCTGTTCTTGTCCCAGCCCGTGATCACGGGCCGTCCGGTCGGCAGCGCCTCTTGATCCAGCGTGCCAAGCGCCAGCCCCAGCGAGCTACCCAGCAGATCGAGCCCGATGATGGAGATATTGAGTGGCATTGCTATATCCTGTATTTGAATTACAATCTTGTGTTCAGGGCGTGATAAATCACGCCCCTACGAAACAATTCGCCCATTCGCAACTGTAAAGCGCTTACTCTGGCTCCGTCGTTCGTCTAATCCCTTGTTCCTTTGTTCTTTGTTCTGTTGTTCTAGGTTCTCCGTTAGGTTCTAGGTTCTAGGTTCTAGGTTCTCCGTCACCCTTCCGGCTGCACCTGCGACAGCAGCAGCGCCTCGGTCAGCACGATCACCAGCGCCAGCAGGCCAAACGTCACCGGCGAGAGCACGCGCAGCCCGGCCATCACCAGCGAGACCACGATCAGCAGGCCGATCTCGTAGGCCTGGCGTCGGGCGCGGCCAACGTCGAGGCGATGAATGCGCAGCTTGTAGTAGCGCTGGCCGAGCAGGTAGATCAGCGGCACGATCGCGGCGCTGACGGCGTAGAAGATCGCCAGGAAGAGCAGCAGGTAGACCGGCAGATCCGGCAGATCCAGCAGCCAGCCGCTGGGCGCCGGCACAAAGGCCAGGATGTAGCCCAGCAGCCCAAAGCCGACCATGCTCTGCCAGCCGATGCCGGGCAGCGCCAGCCGCAGCTGGATCGGCACGAACGTAGTGGCGGCGGCGGCAGCCCAGATCAGCGGCACCAGCAGCTGTGAGAGACCCGTAGCCTGCGTTCGATCAGGCGCCGTCATCAGCAGCGCAATCGCCGCCACCCACCCCAGGATCGCCAAGCCGACCACGAGCGGCTTCGCACGCCACGGCCCGCTCATCGGCTCGGGCTCCCAGTCGAGCACCACCGGCTCGCGCACCCGTTTGGGCGTGGGCGGGTTGATCGGCTGTGAGCGCACCCGCGTTTTACGCTCATCGACCTGCTGCTGCTCAAGGCGACGCTTCAGGGAGCGCGGATGCGGCGCGGATGAAAGCGCCTCGGGCGGTGCTTCCAGCAGCATCGGCTCGGCGGCGGGCTGCGACTCAGGCGCGGCAGGCTGCGGCGTTTCCTCCGCCGGCGTCTCGATCGGAGCGGCGGGCGTGGGCTCCGGGTTTGGTTTAGGATCTTCGTGCTCAGACATAGGCGTTACATCTGCGCGGCGCGCTGCCGGAGCCAGTGATCGGCCAGAACCAGCAGCAGCATCGCCTCGGCAACCGGGACCAGTCGCGGCAGCACCGTGGGATCGTGACGGCCTTTGACCACGATCGGCGTGCTCTCACCTGCACGATCGACAGTCTGCTGCTGCTGCGCGATCGAGGCCGGCGGCTTGGCTGCCAGCCGCACGACGATCTCCTCGCCGTTCGAGATGCCGCCGAGAATACCGCCGGCGTTGTTGGTCGTCGTCCCGATCGTGCCGTCGTCGCGACGAGTAAACGGATCGTTGTTGGTGGAGCCGCGCTGATTGGCTACGTCAAAGCCGGTCCCGATCTCAACGCCCTTGATCGCCGGAATGCTGAACATCGCCCGGCCGATCTCGGCGTCGAGCTTATCGAAGACGGGCTCGCCCAGGCCGGCGGGAACGCCGCGCGCACGCACCTCGACAATCCCGCCGAGCGAGTCCAGCTCACGCCGAGCCTGCTCCACCAGCGCGACCATCTGCGGCGCGATCTCGGGATCGGGGCAGCGCATCGGGTTGCGCTCGATCTCGTCCTCGTCGATCGTCTGGGCGCGCAGATGCGCCAGCTGGAGCGTGTAGGCCACCACGCTGATGCCGAGCGTGCCCAGCAGCTTGCGCGCAACCGCTCCCGCCGCCACACGTCCGATCGTCTCACGGGCCGAGGAGCGACCACCGCCGCGATAATCGCGCGCGCCGAACTTGGCGTCCCAGGTAAAATCGGCGTGGCCGGGCCGGTAAAGATTCTTGATCTCGTCGTAGTCCTGCGAACGCTGGTTGGTGTTCTCCACCATCATTGCGATCGGCGTGCCCGTGGTGCGGCCCTCGAACACGCCCGACAAAATGCGCACGCGATCCGGCTCATTGCGCGCCGAGGTCATGCGGCTTTGGCCAACCCGCCGCCGATCGAGATCGCGCTGGATCTCGGCCTCTTCGATCGGCAGCCCAGCGGGACAGCCATCCAGCACCACGCCGACCGCCGGGCCGTGCGACTCGCCAAAGGTGGTGATGCGAAAAAGCGTACCGAAGCTACTGCCACTCATGCGATTTGCTCAACCCGGCGACGAAAGAACGCGCGCCGACTCCCGAGTGATAACACGAAGAACAGGACGGAGAAGGCCAGCAGTCCGGTCAAGATCAGCTCCGGCAAGCCGGTGAACGAAAAGCCGCTCGCGGTGAACGGCGTCAGACCGGCGTAGGCCAGACCAAACAAGGCGACCGAGCCCAGCAGCACCAGCGTAGCGAGCAGCGCGTTGATCACCCACGACCAGCGACCACGGAAAAGCAGGCCGAGGATCATCATCAGATCGACAACGGCCAGCACGCTGAGCGTGATCGCGGTGCCGAGCCGCGTAGCATCAATGTCGGCCTCGACCAGGCGCAGATTGAAGATCGCCAGGATTGGCCGCAGCGCCGACTCGAAGCTGCCGGGAAAGGCCCAGATCAGCGCGGCAAATGTGGCGACCGCGCCGAAGCTGAAGATCCAGGTCAGCAGAACCATCCAGCGCGCAAATCCCGCAAACGGGCTGCGTCGATACGTCACCTGAGGTGCAGCGGCCGGCGGTGGCGGCACAGTCGCCATGCGATCGGTGCGGCCATGATCGACGACTGTCGAGCTAAGCGGCGTATAGGTCGACATCCGATCGGTCTGCTGCCTCGGCTGCGCCTGCACTGGCGTAGCCTGCGCCTGGTAGGTCGGCACAGCCTGCGTAGGCGCGTCGTAGGGGCGGGACTGCGCGGGCACCTCGTAGGTCTGAGCAGTGTGCTGATCCGGCACGTCGTCATAGACTGCGGCGTGGCTCTGCCAGCCTGAGTCGACGGCGGCCTGACGTGCCTGCTCCTCGTAGGAGGGCGCTGTGCGCTCCTCGTAGGAGGGCGTCGTGCGCTGCTGAGCCGGGCGGGTCTCGACGGGCGTCGTGAAGATCTCGGGCCGCGTCTGCCGCAGCCAGGCTAGGCCCTGCTGGGCGCGCTGGTTGTCGGGCGCGATCGCGAGCGCCTGCTCCAGCGCCGAGCGCTGCTCCTGCGGCTCGGAGGCGAGGCCGCCCAGCCAGACCCAGGCATCGGCATTGAATGGATTAGCGGCGACAATCTGCCGCAGCATCCGAGCGGCATCGTCGCGGCGGCCTGCGCGAGCAGCGGCAATCGCCTGATCAAGGGTTGCGTGTGTTTCGTCGCTCATAAACGCTTTCTCAGTCATAGTTGTCACCTCGCCAGATTAAGCGGCCTGCAAACTCGGCACGGAACACGCCTCGCGGCCTTAGCGTCCCCACGCACTTTGCCGCCAGCCAGCCTGGCTGCGCCGGTAGGTCTCGATCGTCTGCGCCGCGATCTGCTCCCAATTATAGACGTTTTTTACGTCCAGCAGTGCATTCGCCGCACGCATCCCGGCCCAGTGGGGATAATTCAGCGTGTGCAGAATGCCCCAGGCCAGTGAGTTGGCATCGCCCGGATAAACCATGATCCCGTTTTCGTGTGGCCGCACAAACTCTGCCAGACCGCCGGTCTGCGCGACGACCACAGGGCAATTGTACGCCATCGCTTCAAGCGCGACGATCCCGAACGGCTCGTACAAGCTGGGAAAGACCGCAACATCCGCGACTTCGTAAAGCTTATCACGAACCTCGTCGCTGATATAGCCGGTAAACACGAAGCGATCGGCGACACCCAGCAGCTGTGCCTGCCGCATTAGCGTTTCGAGCATCGGCCCGGTTCCGGCGATCACAAACTTGATTCCCGGCAGATCGCGCAGGATCTGCGGCGCGGCCTCCACCAGCACCTGCACGCCCTTCTCATGCACCAGCCGGCCTACATGATACACAATTTTTTCAGCGGGCCGTGCGTACTGAGCACGAAAGGCCGCACACTCTTGATCGAGCAGCGGCAAGCTCTGCGGCAGATTTACGCCGTTATAGATCACATCGAGCTTATCCGGCGGCACGCCAAAAAACGCTTGCACCTGCTGAGCCATATATTTACTGACGGTGATCACGCGCCAGGCCTCGTAGGTCAGCCACCACTCGGTCCCGTTGATCGCCAGCGACTGCTCGTTGGAAAGATCGCCCTGCATACGGCCGCGCTCCATCGAATGCACCGTGACGACCAGCGGCCGCTTGAGCGCGTATTTCAGAGCAATGCTGCTGTAGGCGACCAGCCAGTCATGGCCGTGGATCAGATCGAAGCCACCAAGCTCAACACTGAGATCATGGCCTTTGCGCTCCAGGCTGCCGTTGCTGGCCTGGCTAAAATGCACAATATTTTGATTTGTCTGCTCGACTGTGGGTGGTACGCGATGGACTGTCGCTCCCGGACAAATGGTCTCTACATCGGCACCACCGCGCAGGTGCGGCGTGACCACATGGACTTCAACGCCCTGAGCGGCCAGCGCCGGCACCAGATCTGCGACATGCTTGCCGAGGCCGCCTGCGACATGTGGCGGAAATTCCCACGACAGCAAAAGAATACGCAAGGATTCCTCTCCTTTGGGTGGTTGGTCGATCTGCTGGTGGATAGCGGATAGGGATCACTATGCTCGTAGAGTTGCTACAGATCGTTCGAGATTATTGCGGTTAAGCACAAGATATTGTATATCAAAATCACAGAATAGGCGCGGCATTGTCACCACCGGCTGTGGTACGCCGCCATCGCTACAGCAAAAAAGACGACTCGTGTGAGTCGTCTTTTTCCCAGGCGTTGCGCAGCCGGATCGATGCGCGGGCGGTTCAGTGCTTGGCGGCGCGAATCTCGGCATACATGCGGTAGGCCTCGTTGGCCCGATCCGACTCGCCCAGCGCGCCGTACATCTGGCCCAGCGCGTAGTAGAGCTGCGGATCGCCGCGATTGATGCCGATCGCCTGCTGCAAGATCGTGACGGCGCGGCTGGCCTGCCCGGCGCTGAACAAGGTTTCGGCTAGCTGCGTCAGAGCGTGGGCATTCTTGCGATCGCGCTTGATCGCCGCCTCGAAGGCCTCGATCGCCTCACGCTGCCGCCCGGCGGTTTTGTAGGCCACGCCCAGGCCAAAGTAGGTCTCGGACTGCTCCGGCGCGATGTCTTTGGCGCGGTTGAAGGCGCTGATCGCGCGATCGTACTGGCGCGCCGCGACGTAGAGGCTACCCAGATCGCGCAGCAGCCGCACGTTCTGTGGCTCGGCCTTCTGCGCCTGACGCAGCGTCGCGATTGCCTCGTCGATCTGGTTTTCCTGGCGCTGGATCTGGCTCAGCTGCATCAGCGTCGGGACATGGCCCGGCAGCAGCTCGGCGGCGCGGCTCATCAGCTGAATCGCCTCGCGACCACGCCGCAGATCGGCGTAGATCGTGCCCAGCAGCCGGTGGGCCTCGCCATCCTCGGGGTTAAGGCCGATCGTCTGGCGCAGCGCATCCACAGCCGTCATCACATCGCCATCGGTCAGCGCGGCGATCGCCAGGTTGTAGTGCGCGGCGGCAAAGCTCGGATCGAGCGCGGTCGCCCGGTGGTAGGCGGCGATCGCCTGCTCCAGCGGCGCGCGGCTGCTGCTTTCGCGGGCCTGGGTTGCGCGGATGTTGCCCAGCAGATACGCGGTGCGGGCATCGGTCGGCGCGATCCGCAGCGCCTGCTCCAGGGTTTGCGCGGCTCGTTCCAGCTCGCCCTGCTCGGCGCGCAGCTCCGCCAGCTCGTGGTAGGTCGGCAGCTCGTGCGCGTCGATCTGAAGCGCGGTCTTCAGCTCTTCCAGCGCCTCGGCGGTCTTGCCGTTGCGGCGCAGCACTTTGCCGAGATGCACATGAGCGGGGCCATACAGCGGCTCCTTCTCGATCGCGGCGCGGAACTCGTGCTCGGCCTCGCTGTCGCGGAACTGCTGGAAGTAGGCCAGGCCCAGATCCATGTGCGCGCGGGCATCGGCCGTAACGACCGAAGAGCGAGCGATCGGGCTGAGCGCCTCGGGGCTTTCGCCGGTCTGCTTGTACAGGCGGCCCAGCGCGGCGTAGGCGTCGGCGTAGTTGGGCTGGATCGCGATGGCCTGCTCCAACGCTTCGAGCGCGCCAGTGGTATCGCCGCTCTGCTCATGCAGCAATCCGAGCAGATAGTAGGTCGCGGCGTGCTGCGGATCGAGCGCCAGCGCCTGCTCAAGCTGATGTTGGGCCGCGCCGAGTTCGCCGAGATCGATCAGCAATGCCGCCAGATCGCGACGGGCGCTGACATCCTGCGGCTGCATCACCAGCGCCTGCTCAAGAATGCGCTGCGCCGACTCCTCGTTATCCTGCGAGCGCAAAATGGCGGCCAGACCACGGTAGCTTTCGCTGAGGCTGGGATCAAGCGCAATCGCGCGATCGAAGTGTTTCTCGGCCTCTGCCTGGCGATCGACGCGCTGCTGGAGCACTGCCAGATTGTGATGGGCCAGCGCCAGCGTTGGCGCCTGCTCGACGGCCTGCGTCAGCTGATCCAGCGCGGCCACGGTCTCGCCGCGCAGGGCGTGCAGAACGCCAAGATTGACCAGCGCCTGCGCCGAGAAGGTCGGCTCGTCGGCGATGGAGCGATAGGCCGCGATCGCCGCATCCCAGCGCTCGCCGATCACATGCAGATTGCCGCACAGCAGCTGCGCGGCGGCGATCGAGGGGCTGATATGGCCGTTGGTCTCGGGCGTGACGCGCACGGCGGCTAGCTCGTTGAGCGCCTCCTCGTCGGCGTTATAGGCGTAGAAGATCAGGCCCAGCAGAAACGACCAGAGCTGCTGCGTGCCGACGTAGCGCGCCTGCCAGACGCGCATCCGCTGAACCGGCAGCGCGATCGTTTCAAGGCCGCAGAGCCGCAGATCGCTCTGTGGGATCGGCGCTTCCAGGCGTTTGGTCAGCGTTACCTGCGGCGCGAAGACGAGGTCAGCGCCGGTCTGCGGCTCGGCCACCCCCCACAGCACAATGTCGGCGTTCGCGGCATCGCCTGCCAGAATCGCCTGGCGCTCGTCGGCGACGTAGGGCAGCATCACCAGCGCCACGTTCGGGATCGGCGCGATCAGCTTGCGCGCCACGTGGGCCAGCATGTCGCCTACTTCGATGCCGCCGTCAGGCAGCGGCAGCACGGTTTCGCCTTCCTCGCTGATCACCGGCTCCCAGACCGGACGCGGACGCAGCCACTGCAAGAGTGTGCGACGTGGCGCCTGCACACCTGAGGGCGAGTCGTCGCCAAAGCGCGCAACGCCGACTACCACATGGCCGGTGATCGGCTTGCGCGGCGCGACATTCAGCAGCGCCCAGACGCCCAGCAGCACCAGCGCAATGACGACGCGAAACAGAAAGAGGAGCCAGCTGACGAATGGGCTAACATTCGTCAGGGTCTCAATATACAGCGCAAGTGGGGTCAGCAGCAGCGCGATCGCGGCGCTCATGAGCAGCGTCGATCGCGAAAAGCGCGGGATGGCGGAAAAACCGGATTGCATGGCCCAAGTATAGCAACCACGCTCCGCCGCTCGCCATTACGCAGAGTCGTTATCAGCCATGGGCCAATCGGCGCGGGCCATGGGGACCAATGCGTGTGCAAGCAAGGGAACAAAGGAACAAGGAAACAAGGGAACAAAAAGCAGTCGAAGCGTTTGTTCTTTTGTTCTTGATCAGGCCCTCACCCCTGGCGCTTCGCACCTTTCCCCTCTCCCATTGCGATAGGAGAGGGGATTTTCGGTACTTTCTTCGCTCTTTGTTCTAGGTTCTTTGTTCTTTGTTTGGTTCTAGGTTCTGGGTTCTAGGTTCTTCCATTCCTCTAGCCGCTCGATCATCGTGCTGCGCTGCGCGTGGGCGGCGATCAGGAGCACATCGTTGGGCTGAAGCAGATCGAGCGCGGCGTCGACGGCGGCGATCTCGTCGGGAAAGATCGTGATGTGATCGGCGGCGAGACCTGCGGCAAGCGCGCCCTCCTGGTACAGCACAGTCGTCTCGCCAAGCTGCCGGCCGCGCAGATAGCGCTCTTCTTCGTGCAGCAGCAGCAGGTCTACGATCCTGGCGGCCAGCGCTCCCTGGTGGCGAATCTGCTCGTCGGGCCGATCGCCGGGACCGCCCAGCACCAGCAGCAGCCGCCCGCCGCGCCGCTGACGCATCTGCTCGCCGAAGCGTAGCAGCGCCACCAGCCCGGCCTCGTTGTGGGCGTAGTCGAAGGCAGCCAGCATCGTGTCGCGCTCGAACAGGTTCAGGCGATTGGCGTTGTGGCTGGCTGCGGGCAGGAACGAGCGCAGCGCATCGACAATCGTGGACAGCGGCACGCCCAGACCAAGACAGGCAGCCGTCGCCGCCAGCACGTTCTGCACATTGTGCAGCGCCGCGCCGCCGACCGTGATCGGAATATCCGCCAGCGGGAACGTGCCCTGCTGATCGTTGAAGTACACCTCGATCTGCGTGCCGTCGCTGCGCACGAACGAGCCGCCGATCTGCTGATGGGCCTTGATCAGCGCGCTCTCGGGATCGACGCTGAAAAGCACAACCTCCGCTCCGCTCAACTCGCCCAGCGCCAGCGCCAGCGGATCGTCGGCGTTGAGGATCGTGTAGCCGTCAGGCCGCGTCACCCGAATGATCGTGCCTTTGACGCGCGCCATCTGCTCGGGCGTCTCGATCTCGAACTCGCCGAGATGATCCGCCGAGATGTTGGTGATCACGCTCACGTTGCACTGGTTGAAGCCCAGGCCACGCCGTAAGATTCCGCCGCGCGACGTTTCCAGCACCGCCGCGTCGACCGCCGGATCGGTCAGGACGCGCCGCGCTCCGGCCCAGCCGGCCCAATCACCATCTTCGACCAGCTGTCCGTTGATAAACACGCCGTCGGTGTCGGTGTTGCCGACGCGCAGACCGGTCTCGCGCAGCACATGCGTGATCAGCCGAACCGTCGTCGTCTTGCCGTTGGTGCCGGTCACGGCCACGATCGGAATCGTACCCAGCTGATCCCAGGGCACATCGACCGACAGGCCAAGGCTGAGCGCCGCCGGATCGAGCACCCAGCCGCGCGCGCCGCTGCCGATCATCACCGTGCCGTCGCCACGCGCCAGCATCGGCAGATCGCGAACCTGCGCCTCGGCGTAGAGCTGGAGCTGCTGGAGCGACGGCTCTTCGCGCTTACGCTGATCGATCGCCGCAAACAGCGCCTCGTCGTGGCTGTACTCCTCGTCGCGCTGCTCGGCCGCCGTCAGGTCCGCCGCCACACCCTCCGCAATCAGCTCGCCGAGATTAGGCAGCGGCGTAGTCCAGGTCGTCGTGATCACAAAGCCGTCGGCGTCAGGACGCACATCCTGGCGCAGCTTGCCGATCACCGCGCCGACCTGCTGCGCCCAGGTTTTGACGGTATCACCGATCGTGCGGCTGATGTCGCGATCAGCCCAGATCTGGAGCTTGACCGCCGGTTGGAGGTAGTAGATGTTCGGACCTTCGAGCGCCCGCAGATCGCGGATTTCGAGCGGCATGCGACGGCTTCCTTTCCGTGCGATTGAACGATGCTTTCGATTGTACCACTACGTTTGATCTGCAATACACTGAGGAGAATCACGGCTCGCCGCGATCGATCTGCTGCAAGATCGCCAGCGTTGCGGCCACGATCTGCGACTGCTGCTCTTCACGGCTGATCGTCGCCTGAAGGTCGCCGCGCTGCGGACCGTACCAGCCGAACTGCGCATGATTGCCGCCTTCGATCGCCACCCAACTCGTATCCGGTGGCAGCAGCGGCCGCGACGCCTCGATATTCTCGGGCGTTGCCACACCGTCACGTGTGCCCAAGATCGAGGCCACCGGCAAAGACCGATCGGCCAGCGAGGCGCTGCCGGGCGGATACGAGGCCCACAGCACCAGCCCGCCGATCTGCTCCGGGTGAGCGTGCGCGAACTGAGCCGCCATCGCGCCGCCCAGCGAGTGACCGCCGATCGCCCAGTGCCGGATCGCGGGAAACGCCGCAACGACCTCGGCTGCACGATCCGGCGCGAAGACCGCGAAGTTGAGCGGCATCGGGACCAGCACCACCAGGTAGCCCTCGGCTGCCAGAGCATGAGCGGCCGGCGCATAGGCTCGCTCGTCGACGCGACCGCCGGGATAGATGATCAGGCCCGTAGTTGGCGTGGTTGCCGTCGGCTGAAACACAATCCAGCTCGACTGCTGCACGGTCACCTGCGGATCGGATTGCAGCGCGGCGATTGCCTCGGGCATTGGCCGCGGGCCGAGCAGCGCCCAGCCGACAAAGCCCAGCGCCAGCAGCAGCGGCAGCAGCAGAACCAGCCACCAGCGACGTTTCAAAAAAGTACGCATGAATCGATCGTAGCACAATTCGGTACACTCACGCGGCGCAGCAAAAACGCCGATGCCTCAGAAAAGCACCGGCGTACGTGAATCGCGCAGACCTCAGCGCGACCAGGCCGGGCTGAAGTTGTAGCGAAACGATCCGGCCAGAAATCCATAGCTGGTGCCGTCCACGCCAACGCTGTAGAGGGTGCTCGATGTGGGCGTCGGCGGAATCGTGCCGCGCGTGAAGACAATTCGGGTGCTGTCCGGCGACCAGGTCGGCCCACAGTCGACATATTCGGCGGTATTTGTAAGATTAACCGCGCCTGACCCGTTACTGCTCATAACAAACAGATCGGGCGGAGTCGTTCCACCGGGCGCACCGCCGTGCTGTGAGCAAAACGCAATCCACAGCCCGTTCGGCGACCAGGCCGGGCTGGTGTCTTGGATAGGATCGTTGGTGAGCCGCGTTAGACCGGCGCCATTCGCCAGCATCGAATAGATCTCGGCGTTGCCGTCGCGCGTCGAGGTAAAGACGATCCGGCTGCCATCCGGCGACCAGGCGGGCTCCACATCCAGGGAAGAATTATTGGTCAGACGTACCTGGTTCGAGCCGTTGGCGTTCATCACATAGATCTCCTGGTTGCCATCGCGCGCGGAGACGAACGCGATCGCGCTGCCGTCAGGTGACCAGGACGGATCGCTTGCGCCGCCGGGATCGTTTGTGATCTGCTGGATGTCCGAGCCATCATCCTGCATGACGTAGATCTGTCTGAGCGACGAGCCTGCTCCCGGCGCGTCGAAGGCCAGCCGCGTGCCGGACGGCGACCAACTGGGATTGTCCGGCGTAGTCAGCGGAAAATCGGTGATCGCGACATCGCCGGTGCCGTCGCCGTTCACCACATGGATCGACCAGCCGGCCGTGTCGTCGTTGACATAGGCGATGCGGCCAGGGCCACCAGTGCCGACGAGCGGAGCGTATATGGTTTTTTGATCCAGGGCCTGATCGGCCGGCGCTTGAGCAAGCGTTGTACCGACTGTCACGCCGGCCAGAAGCAGGAGCAGAACTACTCGCACATAAACCATCCTTTCGAGTACAAAGCGGAAACAGGCTGCTATGCGGTAGCAACAAGCGCCAGTGTAGCGCAGTGTCGGCGGCTGGGGCTATGACAGAAGTCTGTAGTATGGCTCATGCGATGGGCGGAGAACACGAAAAGCAGGCGACTCGCTGCGCGGTTGCTAGGCTTTCCAGCGTGCTATACTGGGTGCAATAGCGTTACGAGAGGTACAGTATGGCTGTAGCTGAGCGACGATATGAACATATTTTGATCGATGAAGATCGCGTTCCTCGCATTGCAGGCACAACTATTAAGGTTATCGAGCTAGTACTCGATCAGCAAGTGTATGGCTGGAGCCCGGAAGAGCTACATTTTCAACATCCGCAGCTCACGCTTGGCCAGATCCATGCCGCCCTGGCCTACTATTTTGATCATCGCGAAGAATTGGATCGGGATATTGAGCAACGATTTGACCGAGCAACACAGCTACAACAAACACTTCCTGTATCTCCATTAGTAACAAGGCTCAGGGCGCAGGGAAAATCCTAATGCCACTACGCCTGTACATGGATCATCACGTTCCACGAGTTATTACCAATCAGCTCCGCTTGCGTGGTATCGATGTTCTCACAGCTTATGAAGACCGAACAAGTGCGATGGAAGATCCGCTACTTTTGAATCGTGCTTCTGAGCTTGAGCGCGTCCTATTCACACAAGATGATTTATTGACAGAAGCTGCGTTACGGCAGGAGCATGGACAAAGCTTTTATGGCGTTATCTATGCTCATCAACGACGAGCCACGATCGGTGAGTGCGTTCGCGATCTCGAAATACTAGCGCTTATCGGAGAACCAGCCGACATCGTTGGTCAAGTAATATTTTTGCCGCTCTAATCCTCACTGACCTGTACAAGCAACACATCAACATTTCAAACAACCGCAGGCGACTCGCTGAGCCGCCCGCGCTATTGTTCCAAATGCCGCTACTCGCCCGCGATGTCTTGATCGCGCTCGTCGTGCAGCGCCGGCTCGTTGTCCGCGCCGCCACCCGGCGGATAGTACGGATCGCTGTGGATCCGACCTTTGACCTCAGGATTGGACAGCCAGCGGCTCTCGTCGTCGGGCGAGTCGAAGCCAGTCGTGCCCTCGCCCGCGCCGGTCTCAAACGACGCGTTCTGTGCCGTCGACGGGGTTTTACCGCCGTAATCTGCTCGCGGCTCGTCAGTGCCCAGGCCGGTGTCGCCTTGCTTGCGTTCCATGTGCGCTCCTCCTCGATCTTAACCTACCAGCGTCGTAACGTTGCACGTGGTGTGCCAGAAGCAGAGAACGCTGCGATGATTGAGAAATATGCTACCATTGCGCATATCCTCAGGCCATACACTCGTTTAAGGAGCCGATCCCAGCCATGCCACACGATACATCCTGGACGCCGGAGTGGGTCAAACACGCAGTTTTTTATCAAATCTTCCCGGAGCGCTTTGCCAACGGCGAGCCATCGCGCAGCCCGGAGAACGTCGAGCCGTGGGGCGCACCGCCGACCTTGCATAATTTTATGGGAGGCGATCTCAAGGGCGTGATCGATCACCTGGACTACTTGCAGCAGCTCGGCGTCACAGCGATCTACTTCAACCCGATCTTTCAGGCAACCTCCAACCACAAATACAACACCTTCGACTACTTCATGATCGATCCGCACTTCGGCGACCTGAGCCGCTTTCAGGAGCTGCTGCGCGAGTGCCACAGCCGGAACATCAAGGTCATTCTGGACGGCGTGTTTAATCACTGCGGACGCGGCTTCTACGCCTTTCACGATGTGATGGAGAACGGTCAGTTTTCGCCCTTTTACAAATGGTTCAACATTGAAAGCCTGCCGGTCTTCCCATACGACGAGTCGCGGCCGGCCAACTACCGCTCGTGGTGGGGCATTCGCTCGCTGCCGCAGTTCAATATCTGGCATCCGCCGGTTCGCGAGTATATTCTGTCGGTCGGTCGCTACTGGATCGAGCAGGGCATCGACGGCTGGCGGCTGGACGTGCCCAACGAGATCGCCGACCACGACTTCTGGCGCGAGTTTCGGCGCGTCGTCAAAGGGCTCAACCCTGAGGCCTACATCGTCGGCGAGATCTGGCAGGACGGCTCGCCCTGGCTGGATGGGACGCAGTTCGACGCGGTGATGAACTATGTCCTGCGCGACATCTGCGTGGAGTTTTTCGCGCGCGGCAGCATCGCCGCCGACGAGTTTGGACGCCGGATCGGCGAGCTGCTGGGACGCTACTCGCCCGAGGTCACGGCGGCGCAGCTCAATCTGCTGGGCAGCCACGACACGCCGCGCTTCCTGACACTGGCGCAGGGCGATCTGGCCCGGCTCAAGCTGGCCTGGCTTTTTATCACCACCTATCCGGGCGCGCCCTGCATGTACTACGGCGACGAGATCGGCCTCAGCGGCGAGGGTGATCCCCACTGCCGCGCCTGCTTCCCATGGGACGAGAGCCAGTGGCAGCGCGATCTGCTTGAGTTTGTGCGCCAGACCACGGCCATGCGCAGCAAATACCCGGTCTTGCGCAGCGGCGACTACCGCGTGCTCCAGGCCGATGCCGGCACCAACCTTTACGCCTTCGCCCGCACCGACGCCGACTCGGTCGCGATTGTGCTGCTGAACAACCACTACCACGCGCTCACGCTGCCCGCGCTGCCGATCGACAGCCTCCAGCTGCCCGACGGCCTCGAATTCGAAGATCTGCTCAGCGGCAGACGCTCACAGGTGCAGGGTGGCCGCCTCACCGATCTGTGGATCGGCGTGCGTGGCGGAGCGGTGCTCTATGCTCAGCATCGAAAGCCGGCCGATTAAGGGTACACTTGAACCATGAACGCTGAACTATTTACCGCCGCGCAGCCAGCGCCGATCCGCTGGACCTTGCGCGACTTG
Organism: Herpetosiphonaceae bacterium; assembly: GCA_036401895.1. Classification (GTDB taxonomy): domain Bacteria; phylum Chloroflexota; class Chloroflexia; order Chloroflexales; family Kallotenuaceae; genus LB3-1. Next base: position 28,303 of record DASWTW010000401.1, read on the forward strand.
ATCATGGTCGGGCTGTTGACGACCGCGCTGGCCGCGGCTCTGCTGCTGGCGATCCTGCTGCCGAGCGCGCTGGGCGTCGATCTGATCCGCGATCTGCTGCGCAGCCGGCCGCTGGCGGCCACTATGGCTATCGGTGGCCTCGGCTATCTGATCGCGGTCATCGCCACCTACATGATCATTGTGCGCCGCAAGCGTGGCAGCTGGCGTGAGATCGGCTTTCGCGCGCCGCCGCTCGTCGCGCTGCTGCTCACACCCGCGATCTTTTTCGTCCAGCTGATCCTGCTGGCGCTCGTCAACGCGATCTTGCAGAGTATCATCGGCACCTTCGAGAATCCGCAGGTCGATGCGCTGACCGATCCGGCCGGCTTCTCGTGGCTCAACTTTGGGCTGGTCTTTCTCGTCGGCGCGATCATCGCGCCCATCGTGGAGGAGATGCTGTTTCGCGGGCTGCTCTACCAGTGGCTGCGCAATCATACCGGCGCGGTCGGTGCGATCCTGCTCTCGGGGGCGATCTTCTCGGTTGTACATGTGTATCCGGTGATCTTGCTGCCGCTCTTCGTCGTCGGCGTGGTGCTGGCGGCGGTCTTTGAGTGGACGCGCTCGCTGTGGATCACGATCACGCTGCACTTTTTTCAGAACGCCCTGGCGATCAGCGTGCTCTTTCTGCTGCAAGCCTATCCTGAGCTGGTGCCGCAGACGTGAGCGCGGTCATCTGCTACGGCTCGGTGATCGCCGACCGGGTGCTGGAGCTGCCGCGCTTTCCACGGCCCGGCGAAGGCGTACACGCGCTCGGCGAGCGGCTCTACGTCGGCGGCGAGCCCTGCAACGTCGGCGGGCATCTGGCGGCTTGGGGCGTCGAGGTGGCGATCGCGGGCAACCGGCTGGGCGACGATCCGCTGGGCGCGTTTCTGCGCGAGCAGCTGCAACGGCGACCACGCACGCGGCTAGTTGTCGAGAGCGATCCGGCGATCCAAACGCCGACCTGCTACATCTGGATCACACCCGACGGCGAGCGCACGATCGTGCCGTCGTGGCCCACGCCGACCGGCTGGACGCTGCCCGGCGAGGATCTGCTGCGTTCAGCGCGCATCGTCAGCACGTCGATCTACGGCCCCGGCATGGACGAGATGCTGAGCCTGGCCCGGCGCCGGCAGTTGCCGCTGGCTGTTGCCGACATCTCCGGCCCCGACGATTCGCGGCTGCCCGGCGCGGCGATCGTCACGACCTCGCGGGCCGTGCTGCACTTTCGCCACAATGTCGAGGAGATCGAAAGCTGGATGGCGGCGGTTCACGCGGTAGCCGGCGCGACCGTTGTCGTCAGCGATGGGCCGCAGCCAGCACTGGCGCTGAGCGCATCCGGCGATTGGCTCAGCGTCCAGCCGCCTCGGATCGCGCCTGTCGATACCACGGGCGCCGGCGATGCGCTTAAAGCCGGCATGATCCTGGGCTGGCTCAACGAGTGGCCGCTCGACCAGACCCTGCGCTGGAGCTGCGCCGCCGCCGGCCTGCAATGTTTACAGCCCGGCCCGTGCGAAGATCCGCCGCCCGGCGTCGCGATCGAAGCGCTGCTGTCGTCGATCAAGGTTGAGCAGCTGCGACAGACGTAGGATTGCAATTGAGATTCTTGCGTTAGAATAGGCGGCTATGGAGCAACGACCGCTGAGCACAGACGATTTTGACTACGATCTGCCCCAGGAGCTGATCGCGCAGACGCCCGTGGAGCCGCGCGATCAGTCCCGGCTGCTGGTGCTGAGCCGCGAGCAGGGCACGCTGCGCCACGATCATTTTTACAACATCGGCAACTATCTCAGAGCGGGCGATCTGATGGTTGCCAACGAAAGCCGCGTGATCCCGGCGCGACTCTTCGGGCGCAAAGCCAGCGGCGGCAAAGTCGAGGTGCTGCTGCTGCGACGGCGCGACGAGCGCAGCTGGGAGGCGCTGGTGCGCGGCAAGGGCGTGCGGCCCGGCACAACGCTCCAGATCGAGCCACAGCACGCCGTCACGCTCCACCAGCCGATCCAGGCCCGGGTGCTGGATCTGCTGCCCCACGGTGGCCGCCTGATCCAGTTCGACGCCGCGATCGAGCCGCTGCTGCCGGAGCTAGGCCAGATGCCGCTGCCGCCCTACATCCATCAGCAAGTCGCCAATCCCGAGCGCTACCAGACGGTGTATAGCAAAACGCAGGGATCGGCAGCCGCGCCGACCGCCGGATTGCACTTCACGCCCCAGCTGCTCGCCGCGCTTCAGGAGCAGGGCGTTGAGTGGGCGACAGTCACGCTGCATGTTGGCCTGGATACGTTTCGCCCGGTGCAGGTCAGCGATCCCACGCAGCACACCATGCACAGCGAGTACTTTGAGCTGAGCGCCGCCACCGCCGAGGCGATCAACCGCGCCCGCGCCGAGCAGCGCCGCGTGATCGCCGTGGGCACGACGACCGTGCGTGTGCTGGAGACCGCCGCACAGTGGGCCGAGCGCCAGGGATCGAGCACGCTCCGGCCATGCAGCGGCGACACCGATATTTTCATCTATCCGCCCTACCGCTTCCGCGTGCTGAGCGGCCTGATCACCAACTTTCACCTGCCCAAATCGACGCTGCTGATGCTGGTCAGCGCGTTTGCCAGCCGCGAGCAGATTCTGGCTGCCTACGCCGAGGCCGTGCGTGAGCGCTATCGCTTCTTCAGCTTCGGCGACGCGATGCTGATGATCTAGCCGCTCAGCGATCGCGCTCCATTCGCTCCACCACCAGGCCCGTGACCGAGCCCCACACGACGTGCGCCAGGATCATCAGCAGATTGCGCCGGCCCGGGTGCTCGGTTGCGGGGCGCAAGATGCCCAGCGCCGGAAGCAGCCCCAGATAGCTGACCGTCCAGACCACCAGGCCAAAGGCGATACCTTTGAGAGCGGGCGGGAGCGGCGCGTACTTTGACAGTGGCCCGTAGATCGCGCCCGCCGCCGCGCCATAGGCAAAATGATTCACCAGCGTCAAGCCCACATGCTCATCTGTGTCGAGATCGCCGCGCACGCCGGTCTGATCGGTGATCTCGGCCGTGATCTCGCTCGGCGGCAGCGGATACTGCTCATGCTGCGGCAGTAGCCGGTACATCAACTCCATCGATGCCGTCATCGGCGCGGTCGCGACACAGCCTGCGAGCGCGCCGGAGAGCAACTGTGAACCTATCATCGTCGCTGAGCCCCCTTAACCTGATATTGCTCTAAGTCAGATCTCATCTCGACAACAGCGAGCAACACTCATGCCAGCCGGTAAAATCAGTCGAAAGGCTAGATCAACTGCGTGCTTTTTGCTTGACGCGTTTCATTTACGCTGGTGTATTCCCAGAGATGATGGAGGATTCGATGTTTCGCAGGTTTGCCCTGTTCGCTATGACGCTGCTGGCAGCGCTCCACTCGACCCAACCCGCCGCCGCGCAGGCTCCGCGCCGCTGGCTCGCCGATACCGAGCTGATCGGCCCGGCCAAGTCGATCGGCCCGACCAATATTGTGGACACCGGCAATGGCATTACCGACATGAAGCTGATCGACAGCACGACCGGCTGGGCTGTCTCCTACCACGGCGTGCTGCGCTTCGATGGCCGCTTCTGGCGCCCAGAGCGCGAGAATTTTACCGGCGCCCGCAACGTGAACGCCATCGATGCCACGAGCGCCGGCAATGTTTTTGTCGTCGGCTTCGACTACTCCAGCGGCCCGCCGTTCACCAGCGTCTCGCGCTACGACGGCAGCCGCTGGATTGCGTATAACGAGTTTGTGCGCCGCGACGGCAGCACCGGCCCGATCGCCGGCTCGCTGACCGATGTCGTGACGATCGGCAATACCGCCTGGGCGATCGGTCACGCTTTCGATCAAAACGCGCAGGGCTTCTACGATCAGCAGCGTCCACTGGTGCTGTTCTTCGACGGCACTACCTGGCGCGATCGCACGCCCGATGTATGGCGCGAGGGCGAGCTGCTCAAGCTGAATCTGGTCAGCTCCACCGAAGGCTGGGCGATCGGCAACTTCGGCCCCGCCAACAACCGCCGCCCGGCGATCGTCCATCTCAAGGATGGCGCGTGGACCGAGGCGACGCTGCCTGCATTGCCGGCGCCTACACCTGAGCGGCCGGCACTGGCCGGCAACCACCAGATCACGATGGTCAGCCCGACCGAAGGCTGGGCCACGCTCGTAGCCTATCCAGGCAATCGTCAGATGTGCTCAACCGGACGTCTCCTGCGCTACAGTGGCGGTGCCTGGACGCTGACGCCTGGTGAGGCGCATAACTTCCAGCCGGTCGTGCTGGGCCTGTTCCCCGGCACCAATCGCGGCTGGGCCTCGTTCATTGGCTGCTCCGCGCTCGACAATCATCCGCCGGCCCAGCGTATGCGCTTCGAGAATGGCACGTTCACGCCCGACACGAGCGGCGGGACTGCGATCGTGCCCAACACCTACGCGCTGCTCAGCGAAGATGTGCAGTGGGCCGCAGGCGACGGGCGACCGATGCGCTTCAGCACCGAGTCGCTGCCAACCGATCGCGTGACGGGCAGCCAGCCGGGCGGGCGCTACTTCCCCGAGACAGGCCACGCGATCGCCGGAGCTTTCCGCCAGTACTACGAGTCGCACGGCCTTGAGCTAGGTGATCGCGGCGTGTCGGCGCGTGAGTCGCTGGCGCTGTTCGGCTACCCGCTGACCGAAACATTCACCGAGATGAATCCCGACACCGGTGAACTGCTGATGACGCAGTACTTCGAGCGCGCCCGCATGGAGTATCACCCGAACAATCCCGATCCCTACAAGGTGCTGCTGGGACGGTTGGGCGCGTCCTCGCTGATTGGGCGCGAAAACGTGCTGACACGGCCTACCGGCAACGTACCACCCACACCTCCCGACTGTATGCTATTCATCGATACTGGCCACGCGCTCTGCCCACCGCTCAAAGCGTTCTGGCTGAACAACGGCGGCATAGCGGTCTACGGCTATCCGATCAACACGACCCGCGACGAGCTCAGCCAGACCGACGGCAAAACCTATCTGACCCAATGGTACGAGCGCGAGCGGCTGGAATATCATCCTGAGCTGCGCGGCACAGCCTACGAGGTGCTGCTCGGATTACTCGGCGCTGAAGAGCTGCGCGTGAGGGGCTACATTCAGTAGAACCTAGAACCCAGAACTTAGAACCTAGAATCAGCGGCTAAAGATTTCTACCCGCAGCCGTTGGTTCTAGCTTCACTTGTTCTTTTTGAGGCCCTCACCCCCTTCGCTATCGCTCTTCCCCCTCTCCCACTGTGGTAGGCGAGGGGGTTTTTGGTACTTCCTTTGTTCTCTGCTCTTTGTTCGTTTCCTGGCCCTCACGCCTGGCTGCGTCATCCCCTGCCCCGAACCTCGGCGGGCTGCACCCAGAGGGTACCCGTCGGTTGCCGCAGGCGAGGGGAGTAGTGGTACTTCCTTTGTTCTTTGCTCTTTGTTCTCTGTTCTCTGTTCTTTTAGGTTCTGGGTTCTAGGTTCTAGGTTCTTCTCGTTCTTTCGTCCACCTTGACGCCGCCGGAGCCATAGACTATACTTCGCACTACAAAAGCCAAGACGGGGAAGAGTAGACGGCAAGCGCTACACCAGAGAGCCTGTGGATGGTGCGAGCAGGCGTAGGCAGCGGTCGAACATCACCCCTGAGCTGATCGCCGAACCGTGGCGGAGCATACAGAATTCCGTGACGTAGTAGACCGATCCGGCCTCGTCAGCCGTTACCAGCGACGGAGATGTGATAGCATCTTACCGAGCGGACGCATTCGTGCGTCAAGCGGGGTGGTACCGCGGGGTTATAACGCCTCGTCCCTGATTGGGGACGGGGTTTTTTGATCCCTGCCGAGCGACCGGCGGGACGATTGCCCGGCCAGATGCGGCGCACATCACGCGGATCAGGGGCCTGGGAAGCAGGCCAATCAAGGAGCTTTAGCATGGCGTTCAAAGCAGTAGACACACGTGTTTCGTTTCCCGCGCTCGAAGACGAGGTCGCCCGGTGGTGGCGTGACGGCGACGTGGTGAAACGCTCACTCGAAAGCGGTGATCGGAACAAGCCGTTCATCTTTTTCGAGGGGCCGCCGACAGCCAATGGCAAGCCGGGCGTACATCACGTCGAGGCGCGAGTTGCCAAAGATATCGTAAATCGGTTCCAGCGGATGCGCGGCCACTATGTGATCGGCGCGCGCGGCGGCTGGGATACGCACGGCCTGCCGGTCGAGGTTGAGGTAGAAAAAGAGCTTGGTTTTCGCGGCAAGCCCGACATCGAAAAATACGGCATCAAAGAGTTTAACGCCAAATGTAAAGAAAGCGTGAGCCGGTACGTCGCCGAGTTCGAGGTGCTGACCGAGCGCATCGCCTACTGGCTGGATCTTGAAAATCCGTATGTAACCTACGACAACTCATATATCGAGTCGCTGTGGTGGATCGTCAAGCAGCTGTGGGAGCGCGATCTACTCTTCCGCGACTATAAAACAACCTGGCACTGTCCCCGCTGCGGCACCACGCTGGCCGACGCCGAGGTCGCGCTGGGCTACGAGGAAGACACCGACGATCCATCGGTCTGGATCAAATTCAAAGTCAAGCCGACCGATCATGCCCTCGCGGCGAAGCTTGAGGGCGCGCATCTGCTGGCCTGGACGACCACGCCCTGGACGCTGCCCGCGAACGTGGCGCTGGCAGTCAAGCCCGACGCCGAGTACGCGCTGGTGGAGCTCGACGGCGTGCGCTACCTGCTGGCCGACGCGCTGGTGGCGCAGGTGCTCGGCGAGGGTACCCAGAAGCTCGACAGCGTGCAGGGCCGGGAGCTGGTCGATCTACGCTACGAGGCGCTCTTCGACGGCGTGCCGGGCGCCGGCGAGACCGTGGACTGGAACACCGCCTACCGCGTGGTTGCCGACGATTTCGTCTCGCTGGAGGACGGCACCGGCATCGTGCATATCGCGCCGGCCTACGGCGACCTTGAGATCGGGCGCAAGTACGGCCTGCCCACGCTCTTCTCGGTCGATCTCAACGGCGCCGTGCTGCCGGAGTTCGACAGCCTGGGCTTTGGCGGGATGTTCTTCAAAGAGGCAGATCCGCTGATCACGCGCAACCTCAAGAGCCGCGAGCTGCTCTTCAAGAGCGGCCGGGTCAAACACACCTATCCGTTCTGCTGGCGCTGCAAAACGCCGCTGCTCAACTACGTCAAGCGCTCGTGGTATATCCGCACGACGGCCAAGAAGGATCAGCTGATCGCCAACAACCAGCAGATCCACTGGGTGCCGGATCACATCAAGAGCGGGCGCTTCGGCAACTGGCTGGAAAACAACATCGACTGGGCGATCTCCCGCGAGCGCTACTGGGGCACGCCGCTGCCGATCTGGAGCTGCGAGTCTTGCGGTCATGTCGAGGTGATCGGCTCGGTGCAGGAGCTGAGCGAGCGCGCGGGCGAGGATTTCGCCAACCTGGATCTGCACCGGCCCTATGTCGACGCGCCGAGCTGGGATTGTGCCGAGTGCGGCGACGGCGCCATGAAGCGCGTTCCCGACGTGGCCGACGCCTGGTTCGACAGCGGCTCGATGCCGGTGGCACAGTGGCACTACCCGTTCGAGAACCAGGAGCTGTTCCAGATCGCCGGCCAGGCCGATTTCATCTCCGAGGCGATCGACCAGACGCGCGGCTGGTTCTACACGCTGCACGCGGTCTCGACGATGCTCTTCGATCGGCCCGCGTTCAAGAATGTGATCTGCCTGGGCCACATCCTCGACGCGCGCGGCGACAAAATGTCGAAGTCCAAGGGCAACATCGCGGCGCCGATGCCGCTGCTTGAGCAGTACGGCGCTGATGCTATGCGCTGGTACATGTTCGCGAGCGCGCCGCCGTACAATCCGCGCCGCTTCGGGCCGGATCTGATCGCCGAGGCGCTGCGCCAGTTCATGCTGACGCTGTGGAACACGTACAGCTTCTTCGTCACCTACGCCAATCTGGACGGCTGGACGCCCGACAAGCTCAGCCTGGAAGGCTTGCAGCCGATCGATCGCTGGGCGCTGGCCAGTCTCAACAAGCTGGTGCGCGAGGCCACAGCCGACCTGGAAGACTACGACATCTACCAGCCGACCAAGCGCGTCGAAGCGTTCGTCGAGGAGCTGTCGAACTGGTACGTGCGGCGCAACCGGCGGCGCTTCTGGAAATCCGAGAGCGACGCCGACAAGAACGCGGCCTACTCGACGCTCTACACGTGTCTGGTGACGCTAGCCAAGCTGGTCGCGCCGTTCACGCCGTTTCTCAGCGAGGCGATGTATCGTAACCTGGTCGCGGAGCATAGCGCTGACGCGCCGGATAGCGTGCATCTCGCCCCGTGGCCGGTCGCCGACGAGTCGCTGATCGACGGGGAGCTGCTGAGCGCCACCGAGACGCTGCTGCATGCCGTGACCGCCGGCCGCGCCGCGCGCAAGCAGAGCGGCGTCAAGGTGCGGCAGCCGCTTCAGGAGCTGCTGGTGCGCGCGCCCACAGCCACACAGACCAACGCGCTGCGGCAGTTCGAAGAAGAGCTGCGCGACGAACTCAACGTCAAAGCGGTCAAGTACCTTGAAGGTTCGGGCGGCATGGTCGAGTATCGCTTCAAGCCGAATCTCAAGCTGGTCGGCAAAAAGTACGGCAAGCAGGTGCCGAGCATCAAGGCCGCGCTCGAACAATTGGCCGGAGCAGAGGCCGCCGAAGCCGGACGCCGCGCCGAGGCCGGCGAGTCGATCGCGCTGACGGTGGACGGCCAGGCGCTGGAGTTGCTGGCGGAAGAGGTGCTGGTCGAGACCTCGTCGCCGGAGGGCTACTCCGTGGCCGAGGACGGCGGCGTGCTGGTCGCGCTCGATACCACGCTGACCGACGAGCTACGGCTGGAAGGCGCGGCGCGTGATCTGGTGCGCGTGATCCAGGATGCGCGCAAAGAAGCGGGCTTCGAGATCGCCGACCGGATCGAGCTATATCTGAGCGGCATCGGCAGCCATCACGAGGGCGTGTCGCTTGAGCAGCTGGTCGAGCGCTACGGCGGCTACATCCAGAATGAGACGCTGGCTAAGGAGCTGCGCCTGAGCGCAGTGCCCGAGCAGGTCCGCGCGATCGCAGCCGAGATCGGCGGCGTGCCGCTTGAGCTAGGCATCGTGAAAGCGTAAATTAATCAACACATCGAGTCTCAGCGGGACGGGCCCAATCGGGTTCGTCCCGCTTCCTACTACAGTCATGCGTTTTTCGGCCTAATCACGGTATAATAAGCTCCTCACAAAATCAACGCCCGTCACCTAACCCACGCTTTATTTTGTCCCTGTGTTCACGTTGCCTTGTGGCAGCGCCGGATACCAGCGCGGAGTCGTCGCGGCTCCGGCTCAGCCTTTAGCAAGGAGAAGATCATGCGGAGTAAGCTCGTCGTCGTTCTGTCGCTTGCCGCCGTTATGCTGGCTGCGATTGCGCCTGCCCGCGCTATCACCTACGGCCAGCTAGACGGCAATCGTCACCCAAACGTCGGCGCGATGGTCGCTGAGTGGAGAGCCGCCGGACAGAAAGATCTCTTCTGCACCGGAACCTTGATTGCCCCGACCGTCTTTGTCACCGCTGGTCACTGCACGGCGCATCTCGAATCGCTTGACCTTGAGCAGATCTGGGTTACGTTCGACTCGCGCTACGACGCCGCGAGCGCCACGATCTATCCTGGCACGCCGCATACTAACCCGGCCTATAGCCAGCGCCAGTCGGACAGCGGCGATATTGGCGTGGTCGTTCTGGATCAGCCGATCACGCATCTGACGCCCGCCAAACTACCGACCGCCGGCCTGCTTGATCAGCTGCGGAAGCAGAACGGCTTGAAAGATCAAACGTTCACCGCCGTTGGCTACGGCAACCTTGAGCCTACCCGCAGCGGTGGGCGGCCAGTGTTTACCCCGAGCGTCGATCGGCGCTTCTCGACTTCACGCTTCAACGCGCTTGGCCCAGGCTACCTGCGCCTTTCGCAAAACAACTCGACCGGCGATGCCGGCACCTGCTACGGCGACTCGGGTGGCCCTAATTTCCTGGCCACCTCGGACGTAATCGCGGCGATCACCACCAGCGGCGACGCGCAGTGCTGGGCCACAAACGTAGATTATCGCCTCGACACTGCGGCGGCGCGGACGTTCCTCGCGAATTATGTCACGCTGCCCTAGCCGCTAGCTGACGCTTGAATCATAAGCACGCTCGGAGATGATCCGGGCGCATCGTCGTTTTGCTCGCTAGAACAGTTTAGCTCGTGGCATCGAATAGGTACGATCGCAGGGCGGCGCTGCCGTTCACGATCCAATCAGGTGAGGTGTTAGCCGATCAGCGCGGCCCGATCGATGCCCGGCAGATTCAGCTGCATCTCGGTATCGCGGCTCATGCCCAGCGCAGAGCGAATCGCATCGACGATCTGCTGGCGATGCTCAGCCACATTGACCACGTCCAGCTCATTGGTGTCGATCGTCGTCACCGGGCACAGGTCGAAGCGGCGCAGCCAATCCTCGTAGCGGCGATTCAGATGCTCCAGGTAGGATCGCGGAATCTGGCGCTCGGAAGACCGCGCACGGCCGTTGATCCGATCGCAGAGGATGGAAACATCCGCCCGCAGGTAGATCAGCAGCGTCGGCGGTGGCGTGGAGTGAGTCAGCGCCTGGTAGAGCCTCCGGTAGGTTCGAAAATCGCGATGCGAAAGAATGCCCTGCTCCAGCAAACCTTTGACAAAAACCTCGTAGTCCTCGTACATCGAGCGATCCTGCACGACCGAGATCGGCGTGTCGGCGATCTCCTGCTGCTGCTCGAAGCGCTGCGACAAGAACCAGATCTGGGAGTGAAAGCCCCACCGCTCACGATTGGCGTAATAATCATCCAGGTACGGATGGTCGGCCACCAGCTCATAGTAGGGCTGCCAGCCGAAAACATCGGCTAAAATCCCGACCAGGGTCGATTTGCCTACTCCAATGTTTCCGGCAATACTCACATAATGCCGCCGTCCGTGTGATTCTGTCGCCACAGATTTGCTCCCGTATCGCACATCGCCGCCCGACCGCCGCGCGTGGAGGTCGTCGCGATTATAGCACACTGATCCCGCCCAAAGCAGGCTGTTCGCCCTGTAAATTGAACATCTGTACGACAAAAGCCCGTAGCCGATCGCGGCCGGGGCTGGTACACTCCTGGCTCTTTATCCAAGCGGAGACATGTAGATGGATCTGAAAGCTGTGATCTTCGATGCCGACGGCGTGCTGCTCACCTCGGGCTTCTTCTCGGAGGAGCTGGAGCGCAGCTACGGCCTGCCGACATCCGCCACGCTGCCGTTCTTCACCGGCGCGCTCGAAGCGTGCCTGGTGGGCCGCGCCGACCTCAAGCAGACGCTGGCTCCCTTTCTTGTGCAGTGGAGCTGGCCCGGCTCGGACGAGGATTTTATCGAGCGCTGGTTCAGCCATGGCGCCAGCGTCGATCCGCGCCTCGTGGAGACGATCGCCGGGCTGCGCCAGCGTGGCCTGCGCTGCTATCTGGCAACCAACCAGGAGTCTTACCGCATCGCCTATATGCGCGAGAAGATGGGCTTCGATCAGATCTTCGACGGGATCTTTTACTCGGGCGGGCTCGGCTGCAAAAAAACCGATGCCCGGTTTTACCACGAGGTGATGCGCGCGACCGAGCTGACCGGCGCTGAAATCCTGTTCTGGGACGACACGTTCGATAACATTGTGGCGGCGCGGGCGCAGGGCTGGAACGCCGAGCACTACCGCTCGTTCGAGGAGTTCGCGCCGATCCTGGCGACCTATCTTCAGGACGCTTAAAGCGGCACGCGGCACGATCGAGTCGTGCCGCGTATATTTTCCCCAAACAGTGAAGCGTGCTAGCTCGGAAACGGAATGCGGATCAAGACGGTCGTTCCCTGGCCGAGCTGCGACGCAACTTCCCAGCTACCGCCGATCAGCTGCGCTCGCTCGCGCATGTTGAGCAGCCCGAAGCTGGCGCGCTGTGTGTAGTTGCCCTGCGTCCGCCGCACATCGAAGCCTCGGCCGTTATCGCGAATCTCGACGATCATGGCCGCTCCGTCGTCCCACGCGCGAATCCAGACATCGCTGGCGGCGGCGTGCTTGCGCACGTTGCTGAGCGCCTCCTGGATGATAATAAACATCGCCGACTCGGCCTCTACCGGCAGGCGGCGCAGGTTCGTCGGCGCGTCAAGATGGATCAGCAGCTCGTTGGAGTCGTAGAAGCGCGCGATGTATTTGTGCAGCACGACGACCAGGCCCTCCTCGGCGATGCCCAGCGGCCGCAGCTCGTAGAGCACCGTGCGCAGATCCTGCGTCGCGCGATTCAGCTGATCACGCAGGCTGTCGAGCGCGCGTGGGAGCTGATCCGGCGCCCGCTCCGCCACCCGGCGCACATACTGCACGTTCAGCTCGGCGACCGCAACCTGCTGGACCGGCCCGTCGTGGAGATCGCGCGCCATCTGGGTTCGCACCTCGACCTCACGTCGCAGCAGCCGCTCGCGCTCGATCCGCAGCGACTCGGCCAGCTGCTCGACCTCGGACTCCAGCTGCCTGGCGTGGATCATCTGTCCGATCTGGTGGCCAAAGGTCGTCAGCAGCGTCAACAGGTCGGGATCGATAGGTTTGCTGGTTTGGCTAAACAGACCAAGCACGCCGCAGACCGCGCCGCCGCCGACGATCGGCAGGGAGAGCGCGGCCTCGAAACGAGCCGAGGATGTGCCCAGCGGCTCCAGCAGATCGGCCTCCTGAAGCTCGTCGACGATCCACAGCGGCATATTGGTCTTCCATACGCGGCCAACAATGCCAGCGTCGGGCGTGAAAAGCGCCTGCTGATCAAAGATCGCAGTGGCCTCGTCGTCCAGCACCGCCGATTCCCACAGCGCGACACAGCGCAGCAGCGTGGTCTGCGGATCGACGGCCCAGATCGCGCCCAGCTCCCAGCCCAGCGTCTCGCAGAAGGTTTGCAGAATCTCACGCAGCGCAGCGTCAAGACCCGCGGCGGCCGGCGCGTGGGTGATGGCGCTATGCAGCTTGAGATGCAGGTCCAGCGCAGCGCGGCCATGCCGATCCGACTCTTCGGCCGCGCCCTGACGCGACAGCGCGTTGGTCAGCAGCGTGGTCGCCAGCACAAAATCGTCGAGCGTGATCGTGGGGTCGGGCGCGACGACATGCAGCGCGCCGAGATAGCGATCGTCGGCGCTGAGCGGGATCGTCAGCAGCGGCGTGTCGGCGCACTCATGCCAGAGCGGGAAGCGCTGCCGGGGCGCAAACTGGCGCTCGGCCTGGATCAGCTCATGCATCACGTAGTCGGTCAGCGCGCCATGCGTCACCACGATCGGCTCGGCGTGCGGCTGCTGGTAGCTGATCATGCAGCCGCTGGCGCCGGCGGCGGTACGGATCAGCTCGGCAGCCAGGGTAAGCAGCTGGCTGGTGTCGCGGCCATCGCGGGTGGTGAGAAAGCAGAGCTGGCGCCAGCGTTGCAGGCTGTTCAGCGGCCGGGAGCGTGGACCCTCAGAAATCATGTCAAGCATCGATCATCCTTGCCGAACTATTCGGCGAGCTAAGCCCGATTCACCCGTCAAGCTGAACATTGTGCTGTCCGGCACCGGCGGCATCAGCCCTGATGGCCGTCGATCGGATGTTCAACCTACTTATGCTTCAAGAAACAGCTACGACGCAGTCAGATCCAGCGACTGGAGTCGTGCCTCGGATGGCTGGCCGGAGGCGTCCCAGCCGTGAGCGGCGTAGTACTGCGGCAGCAGCTGCGCCAGATCGACAAGCTGCCCGGCGGCGCGGCCATCGCTCAGCGCCGTCTCACGCCAGCGACGCGGCAGTGTATCGCGCACACCTTCACGGGTCAGCATCATGCGCTCCAGCGTCACGATCCGCTCGCCCAGCTTTGCCAGATTGGCCGAGGTCCATTTTACACCCGTCGCCAATGAGGCCAGCTCTGCCATCTCGGCGGGCGTGATCGCGTAGGCCAGCAGGCCCCAGCGCCGGCAGAGACCCAGCGCGTCCAGCGCGGCGGCCAGCCGCTCATGCCAGAGCAGACGGCTGACATCGACCGGCACGTCGGGCGTGCGGCTAAAATCGGGCAGGTACTCCGGCTGCGTCGGCAAGAGGCCCGAGAGCGGCAGCGCCATGCGGTAATCGCCCGGCCAGGTGCTGGTCGCCAGGTGCAGCGCGAGCACCGGCAGCGGACGCGGATCGATCGGCGAGAGCGCGCCGCTATAGACCTGAGGCGCAAACGCCTCGCTGCCCCAAAAGATCGATTGCATCTCGCCGACGCCCAGGCTGAGCACGCCGCCGACGCCTTCTTTGCGCCCGATCTTCTCGATCACATCGAGCAGCGCCTGACCGTCGGCCCAGGGTAGCGGCGGCGTCCGGTGCAGACCCTGCTGCTGGCACTCCATCAAAAACGCGATCGCGCCGGCCGTCGCGGTCACATCCAGCCCCAGGCGCAGACAGCGCTCGTTGGCCAGCAGCACCACCTCAAGATCGGAGATGCCGCAGCGAACGCCAAAGCCCAGCAGCGCCTCAAGATCCGGCCGTGGCATGGGCATGCCGTCGCGCTGCACAAAATCGGCGTAGCAGTGGATCGGACAGCTGCCGTGCGGCTGCTGCTTGCCGCGCAGGCCCAGCGTCGCGCGCGAGAGCGCCAGCATGCCGCCGAAGACGCCGTCCTGACCGTTGCGCGCCGTGACCGCGCCCTGATCGTTGAGCAGATTGATAAAGGCCGCGCTGCCGAAGCGCCGCACATCGCTTGCCTGCGCCAACGTTTCGCAGCGCTGGGTCAGCGTCTCCCCGAGCTGGTGCAGCCCGGCTGTATCATGGGCTGGAGCCGCATCGCCGCCCTGGACCACGATCGCTTTGATGCGCTTGTTGGCCATGACCGCCCCGGCTCCCGCCGGCTCGACCAGATAGCGCCCATCGATCACCATCGTCGCGTAGGCAACGCCGGCCTCACCGGCGGGACCGAGCGCCAGCACATGCGCGTCGTCGCCGTACTCCGCTCGCAGCGCCGCCGCCGTCGAGATCGTATCCAGGCCCAGAAAATTCGCCGCCGGGATCAGCTCCGCGCCGTCGGGCGAGATGTGAATGATCGACCACTCCTCAGCCACCCCCGCGACGATCAGCAGCGCCACTCCGGCTCGCCGCAGCGCATTGCCCCACTCGCCCTCGGCCCAGCCCTGCGAGAGCAGCCGCGTCAACGGCGCGATCGTGCCCACGAAGATGCCGGCCGTTCCGACAGCGCCGGTTCCAGCCAGCAAGCCGGGCGCGAAGATCAGCGGATTTTCGGGAGCCAGCGGCGCAAGATCGGGAGGCAGCGCCGAGACAAGTTTCGCGGTCAGGCCGCGTCCGCCGCCAAACAGCGTACGCCAGGCAGTCGGGAGCGCACGTCGCTGCTGGCTACGCGTATCGAGATGTATCCGCAAAGCAGAAACAGAATCGTTCATCATTGCGGTATTAAACGAGGTGTTGCAGCCGCTCACAATGACGCGTCGGTCTTGTTTGGTGCTAGCACAGACGGAGGACGAAGAACAAAGAAACAAAAGAACAAAGGAACAAGAGGGAGAACCAATAACCAATAACCAAGAACCAAAAAGCGCCGAAAACCCCTTCGCCTGTGCCGCAGGCAACCGAGGCTGAAGCCAGCCGAGGTTCAGGGAAAGGGCGGGGGATGAGGGCCTGTTCTAGCCGGGGGTGAGAGCCTGCAACAACACTCTCACGTCCAAAACTCCTTTGTTCCCTTGTTTCCTTGTTCTTTTGTTCTCCTCCTCGGCTGCCATGCTATAATCGCGCGTGGAAATAAACACCCGATACAATCTCCCTTTCCAAAGCGCGACTATCGGGCCTTGGTCGAGCGCGAAAACAAGGCCGGAAGTCGTCACAGCACCACATCCGTATGAAAATACTCATCTTTGGCAACGATAGCGCCGCGCACGTGCTGGGCTGGAAGCTCGTCAACAGCGCGTATGTACAGGAGATTATTCTCGCGCCGGGCAACGGCGGCACCAGTTTTTTCGGCTCGTCGGTGGATCTGCTGCGCGAGGATCTGGCGACGATCACCAGCTTCGTGCTGCGTGAGTCGGTGGATCTGGTAGTGTCGGATCTGGCCGGTATCGCGGCGGGCATTCCCGACGAAGTCGGCGCGCTGCCGCTGCCGGTCGTCGGATCGAACAGCGCGCTCAAGCCGCTGCACTTTAGCCGCTGTGCCGCCCGCGAATGGCTACAGCAGCACGGTCTGCCCACGCCGCGTGGACGGGTATGCACCAGCCAGCAGCAGGCGGAGAAATACGCCGCCACCCTGATGCATCCGCTGCTGGTCGCCGCCGATGATCCGTCGGGACCGGCGATCATCTGCACCGAGCGCACAGCCGTGCCCCAGGCGATCGACGATTGCCTGGACGTGAACATGCGCGCCGGCATCATTGTCGAGGAGGTTGTGAGCGGCCCCCAGGTGACGGCATCGCTGCTGACCGATGGCAAAACTGCGCTGCCAGTGCCGGCGACACGGCTGTACGGCCAGGCGAATCAGCCCTACGCGCGGCCAACCGGCGTTCACAGCGCCAGCACGACGCTCTGGAGTCGCCTGGATGCACATCTTGAAACCCAGATTCGCCAGCCGCTTCTGGCAGCGCTCCAGGCCGATGGTCGTGGGGCGTGCGGCTGGATCGGCACTACATGCGTGGTTGGTCAGCGCGGGCCGTTGATCCAATCGCTGCATCTGGCTCCGTCAGGGCTGGAGCTAGCTGCAACGCTGATGCGGCTCGACAGCGATATGCTGCCGCTGTTGATCGGCACCGCCCGCGGCACACTGGCAGCAGTCGCACAGCCGATCTGGCGCTCAGAGGCCACCGTTGCCACGGCGCTGACACGGCCGACACTAGCCGGCACCGGTGCCGATATTTCGTTCTCGGCCTTCGAAAGCTTCGATCCCGGCATTCTGGTGTTTCACCACGCGACCACATCTTCGGTGCCGAACACCTACGTGCCGCACGCGGCGCGCTTCGGCAGCTCCAAGCCCGGCGGATTCGGCTTTGGCCTCGGCATCGCGCCGACGATCCTTTCTTCCAGCAGCGCCGCCGAGCCCACGGTCGCGATCGTAGCCACCAGCGGCCCGGATCTGGCCACCGCTCGCGAGCGATTGTACACCAACCTGCGCCGCAGCAGCCTGTCGCCCGGCGTGTACCGCGACGACATCGGCAGCCGCGAGCTGTAGATCGCAGGCAAAACAAAAACCGCCGGTCTCAACACCGGCGGTTTTGTATTGGGCGCTGGAGCGCTTAGCGCTCGACGATCCTGAAGACGATGATCGACTCGTTACCGCTGTCGGTGCCCTGGAAGGCGATGGCATAAACACCGCCGCCCAGGAGCAGGCCTGGCGGGAATAGATCATAGAAGTGCAGCCGCAGATGACCC
>DASWTW010000402.1:0-13390 GCA_036401895.1 Herpetosiphonaceae bacterium
CCAACAAGACCGCGTGCTGGCTGGGACTCGCCCCAAAGACACTAATGCGCTGCGCGGCGAGTGTGCGCACCAGCGCGGCGCTGTCAGCGCGGGTCTCCGCCGGCACCAGCACCAGCTGCGCGCCCACACTGAGCGGCCAGAAGATGCTCCACACCGCCGGGTCGAAGCTGATCGGGTAGTTGAGCAGCACCCGGTCCGCCGGGCTGAGGGGCCAGCGCTGCTGGCGCCAGGCCAGATTATTCACCACGCCGCGCTGCGACAGCAGCACGCCCTTGGGGGTGCCGGTCGAGCCGGAGGTGTAGATCAGATAGGCGAGCTGGTCCGGGCTGCTGGGCGTGTCGGGATCGGTGGAGGGCCAGGCAGCGAGCGGCGCCCAGTCGCGATCGAGACAGCAGACCGGCACGTCAGTGGCCGGCAGCCGGGTGAGCAGATCTTGCTGCGTCAGCACCAGCGCGATCTGACTATCCTGGACCAGCCAGCGCAGCCGCTCCTGGGGATAGCCTGGGTCGAGCGGGACGTAGGCGCCGCCGGCTTTGAGCACAGCCAGCAGGCCCACGATCAGGGCCAGCGAGGGCGCCAGGGCGATGCCGACGCGGACCTCGGGACCGACGCCCAGGGCCTGGAGGTGATGCGCCAGCTGGTTGGCCTGGGCGTTGAGCTGCGCATAGCTCAGCGTCGCGTCGCCGCAGATCACCGCGATCGCATCCGGCGTGTGCCGCGCCTGAGCCGCCACGCGCTCAGCCAGGCCGCCATCGGTGGGATAGGCCAGCGTGGTCGCGTTCCAAGCATGGAGCAGCCGCCGGCGCTCGGCGGCGGTCAGCAGCGGCAGATCGCCCAGGCACACGTCCGGTCGGTCGACCATCCCGACGAGCAGTTGCTCAAGGTGGCCAGCCAGCCGCTCGATCGTCGCCGTCGTGAAGCGCTGACGATCGTAGGTGATCTGGAGCCACAGCTGGCGGTTGACCATCGCGATCACGCTCAAAGGATAGTTGATCTGTCCCTTGCTCTGCACCGTGCTGATCGCCAGGCCGGATTGCTCGTCACGCGGCTCTATGCTGGTTGCAATCGGGTAGTTCTCGAAGACGACGATACTTTCAAACAAGGGCTGGCTGCGAGGAATATCGCTCCAGCCGTGGATCTGTACCAGCGGGCTGTACTCGTACTGGCGCATGTCCACGTGAAGCGCCTGCATCTGCTTGAGCCACGGCAGCAGCGCTGCATGAGGATCGACCAGCGCGCGCATGGGCAAGGTATTGATGAAGATGCCGATCATCTGCTCGACACCCTCCAGCTCCGGTGGGCGGCCCGACACGGTCACGCCGTAGAGGATGTCCTGCTGACTGCTGTAGCGACTCAGCAGCAGCGCCCAGGCACCCTGCACCAGCGTATTGAGCGTGAGCTGATGCTGGTGCACGAATGCCTGAAACGCGGCGGTCATCGCGTCCGAAAAGCGCAACTCGAATCTGCCATGTCCGATCGCGTCGCCGGCGATCCGTTGATCCACGCTCAGCGGCGTCGGCGCGCTCATGCCGGAAAGCGTCTGCCGCCAGAACGCTTCGGCGCGCGCCAGATCCTGGCGCTGTAGCCAGGCAATGTAGTCGCGGAAAGGCCGCCGCTGCGCCAGCTGTGGCTCCTGGCCCTGGACCAGCTGCTCATAGCAGCGCACCACCTCGTTGAAGACCAGCGGCAGCGACCAGCCATCCAGCAGCAGGTGATGGTGGCTCCACACAAAGGCGTGACGCTCCGCGCCGACCCGGAACAGCGCCAGGCGCAGCAGGGGCGCTCCGTGCAGCGCAAATCCGCGCCGCCGATCGGCTTGGAGGTAGGCCCTCAGCTGCGCCTGCTGCTCATCCGGCGTCAGATCGCGCCAATCTTCGATCCGCCACGGGATCTCGGCCTGCTGCTGCCGCACGACCTGCACTGGCTCGACCAGTCCTTCCCACACAAACTCGGTGCGAAAGATCGGGTGACGCGCGACAACGGTAGTCCACGCCTGCTGGAAGGCCGCCGTGTCGAGCCTGCCCTCCAGATGACATGCCAGTTGCTCAACATACACGCCGCTGCCGCCCTCGTACACCGTGTGAAAGAGCAGGCCCTGCTGCATCGGCGAGAGCGGGTAGAGATCCTCGATCTGCCGCTGCTGGCGCACCACGCGGTCGAGAGTTGCTTGATCCAGGGCTGCCAGCGGAAAATCCGAGGGCGTGTAGCCGCCAGCGTCGGGCGCGAGGCAGTGCGCGATCAGCGTCTGGATCGCCATCTGATAGGCCGTCACCAGCCGCTCGATGGTCGGGCGATGATGCAGGGCGGTGCTGTAGGCCCAATTCAGGTGCAACTGCCCACCTACGACAAAGCCGCTCACCTCCAGCAGATGCCGTCGGCGACCACGCGGACTGACTGCCGGGCCGCTATCCTCGCCGCTCGGCATAAGCCAGCTCTCGGACGCAACCGCTTGATCCAGCTGGCCCAGGTAGTTGAAGGCGACCTCGGCGGCAGGCAGATTGGCCAGCTGGGCGCGAATCGCATCGGGAGCGAGATAGCGCAGCACGCCGTAGCCGATGCCACGCCGCGGGATCTGGCGCAGGTGCTCCTTGATCGTTTTGAGCGCCGTGCCGGGCTCGCGGGCAGCCCCCAGATCGAGCACGACCGGGAACAGACTGGTGAACCAGCCCACCGTGCGCGTCAGATCGACATCGTCGAAAAGATCTTCCCGGCCGTGGCCCTCCAGCTCGATTCGCAGAGCCGCAGAGCCGCACCACTCGGCCCAGGCCAGCACCAGCGCGCTCAGCAGCACATCGTTGATCTGCGTGTGATAGGCGCGTGGTACGTCATGCAGCAGCGCGTGCGTGTCGGCGGCGCTCAACGTCAGCCGAGCTCGTGCGACGGACGCCTGCGTGTTGTGGCCGTCCGGCAGATCGACGGGCATGGGCGGGACCGGATGGCGCGCAGCCTGCAACCAATACTCCAATTCGTCGTGCAGCGCCGGTGCCTGGGCATAGGCGACCAGATGCTCGGCCCAGGCTTTGAACGAGGTAGTTTTCGGCGGCAGGGCTACGGCCGCACCCTGCTGGAGCTGGCTGTAGGCGCTCTGGAGATCCGCCAGCAGGATCGGCCACGAGACGGTGTCAACCGCCAGATGATGGATCACCACCAGCAGCCGTGCAGGCTGGTCAACGCCCAGGTCAAAGTAGCCAGCGCGGATGAGCGGTCCAGTGGACAGGTTGAGGCTGCCGTGCAGCTCGGCGGCGGTGGCGCTGATCTGCGCGGATTGCTCGTCGGGCGGAAGCGCCGCCAGCTTGCGGATCAGCACGACGGGCGCGCCATCGGGAGGCACGATCTGCTGCTGCCAGACAGCGGAGCTACGGGCGTAGCGGAGCCGGAGCGCGTCATGCTGGACGATGAGCTGCTGGGCGGCCTGTTCGAGCAGCTCAGGGTCGAGCGGGCGCTGGACCTGGAGCAGCACTGCCTGATTGAAAT
This sequence comes from Herpetosiphonaceae bacterium, assembly GCA_036401895.1. Lineage (GTDB taxonomy): Bacteria > Chloroflexota > Chloroflexia > Chloroflexales > Kallotenuaceae > LB3-1. The sequence goes on from DASWTW010000402.1 coordinate 3,475, forward strand.
GGTGCGGCTCCACTAGATCCAGGGCGAAAAAGGCGTGCTGGATCGGCGTGAGCGGCACCGGGCCGGTGATCAGCCCCTGCTCGGCGTGTGTGATCTGCGGTGTGCCGGCGACCACTGCCAGCCGCGCGATCGTTTGATGCTCAAAGACTTGCTTGGGCAAGAGCTGTAGCCCCGCCTGCCGTGCTCGCGCGATAATCTGAATGGTCAGGATCGAATCACCGCCGAGCGCGAAGAAGTTATCATGAATGCCTACCTGGGCGATACCCAGAACATCCGCCCAGATTCGCGCCAACGTGACTTCGGCCGGCGTGCGCGGCGCGACGAAATCGGTTTCGCCTGAGAGCCGGTGAATATCGGGGTCGGGCAGCGCCTTGCGATCGAGCTTGCCATGGACGGTCAACGGCAGCGCGTCGAGCACGACAAATGCCCTCGGCACCATGTATTCGGGCAGGCGCGCTCCCAGGTGCTGGCGCAGCTCGGCAGCCAGGCCCTCATCCCCCCGGCCCCCTTGCCCCGAACCTCGGCCGGCTACACCCAGAGGGTACCCGTCGGTTGCGACAGGAGAAGGGGGCGTTGTTGTGTCCGTTTGTTCGTTTGTTCTTTGTTCGTTTGTTCTTTGTTCTTCTACCACGTACGCCACCAGTCGCTCGTCGCGCAGCACGACCACGGCTTCATGGATATCATGATGCTGGCGCAGCACGGCTTCGATCTCTTCCAGCTCGATGCGGAAGCCGCGCAGCTTGACCTGGTGATCGATCCGGCCCAGGAATTCAAGCACGCCGTCGGCGCGGTAGCGGGCCAGATCGCCCGTGCGATACCAGCGCGTCCCTTCCAGGATGACATACTTCTCCTGCGTCAGCTCTGAGCGCTGGAGATAGCCGCGCGTCACGCCTGCGCCGCCGACATACAGCTCTCCCACGACGCCGGCCGGTACGAGCTGGCCGTTGCGGTCATACAGCCGCACCTGATGGTTCGGCAGCGGTCGTCCGATCGGATGGCCGCTCACCGCCGTATCACGCGGCACCGAGTAGGATGTGCAAATGATCGTCGCTTCGGTCGGGCCGTAGAGCACCGTCGTCTCGGCGCTGGGAAAAACCGCCGGCAGCGCGGCCAACAGATCCGGCGGCACCGCCTCACCACCGACAAAGATCCGCCGCATCTGCCGGTAGGGTGCCGCCGCCTGCCGGACGATCTGGCGCAGCAGCGTGGGCACCGCATGCAGCAGCGTGCAGCGTCGGAGCTGGATGTCGAGCTGGGCCAGGTCCAGGATCTCCTCGCGCCGGACGATCACCGAGGTGCCGCCCGCCAGCAAGGGCATGAACAGCTCGAAGAGCGCGATGTCGAAGGCCACCGACGCCAGCCACGGCATCGTATCGGTCGGCACCACGCCAAATGTCTGCCGGCTGCCCCACAGCGTGTTCACCACCTGGCGATGCTCGACCAGCACGCCTTTAGGCTGGCCCGTCGAGCCTGACGTGTAGATCACATAGGCCGTATGCTGCGGCTCCACACCCGCCGCCGGGCTCGTGCGCGGCTGCTTGGCGATCGCTGCGCCATCCCGATCCAGACAGATCGTTGCTCCGGTGTACGCTGGCACGTTCGCCAGGAGCGCCGTCTGCGTCACGAGCACCTGAATCTGCGCGTCCGCGACGATGAAGGCGAGTCGCTCCGGGGGATAGTCGGGATCGAGCGGCACATAGGCGACTCCCGCTTTCAAAATTGCCAGCAGCCCAATCACCAGATCCAGGCTGCGATCGAGACAAAGCCCAACCAGGCTCTCCCGCGTGACACCCAGGCCCTGTAGATGGTGCGCCAGCTGATTGGCGCGCGCGTTCAGCTCGACATAGGTCAGGCTGTCGTCGCCGCAGCGCAGGGCGATGGCCTCGGATGTCCGGGCGGCCTGTGCCTCGAAGAGCTGGTGCAGGCAGCACTCCTGCGGGACAGGCAGCGCCGTCGTGTTCCAGGCGTGGAGGATCTGATCCCGCTCGGCAGCCGTCAGCAGCGGAGCGATCGTGATCGGCTGCTGCGGATCGGCGACTACGGCGGTCAGCAGCGTGAGGTAGTGTCCAACCAGGCGCTCGATTGTGGTCGCGTCGAAGAGATCCGTGCGATAGTCGCACACGCCCTGGAAACCGTGCGGTGTTTCGTTCAGGGTCAGGGCCAGATCGAACTTGGCGGTACTAGCCTGAAGGCTGAAGGGCTCCAGGCGCAGATCGGGCAGGTCAACGCTGAGGCGCGGGAGATTTTGCACGGCAAACATGACCTGAAAGAGCGGGTGGCGACTGAGATCGCGTTCAGGCTGGACCGCCTCGACCACCAGCTCGAACGGGACATCCTGATGCGCGTAGGCGTCCAGCGCCGATGTGCGTACCCGCGCCACCAGCTCGGCAAAGCTCGGCGCGTCCGCGAGATCGGTTCGTAACACCAGCGTGTTGACGAAGAAGCCGATCAGCCCTTCCAGCTTTGGATGCACCCGTCCGGCGATCGGCGTGCCGATGGCGATGTCGGTCTGATGGCTGTAGCGCGCCAGCAGCACCTCAAGCGCCGCCAGCAGCGTCATAAACGGCGTCGCGCCGTGCTGCTGGCTCAGCGCGCGCACATCGGCGCTGAGGGCAGCGGGGATCTGGAAGCTGATCTGTGCACCCTGCTCGGTGAAGACGGGCGGACGCGTGCGATCCAGGGGCAGATCGAGCGGCGCGACATCGGCAAGCTGCTGCTTCCAGTAGCCCAGCTGCGACTCCAGCACCTGGCCCTGAAGCCACTGCCGCTGCCAGAGCGCATAGTCGGCGTACTGGATCGGTAAGGCCGGCAGATCAATCGGCGCGCCGCCGGCAAAGCCGCGATACAGCGTGGTCAGCTCGCGCAGCAGCACGCTCTGCGACCAGCCATCCGTCACAATGTGATGCAGCGTCAGGACCAGCACATGCTCACGCGCCGAGCAGCGCAGCAGCAGCGCCCGCAGCAGCGGCCCCCGTTCGAGGTCGAATAGCTGGGCTACCTCGGTCCTCACGAGCGTTCTCAGGATCGCCTGGTGATCGTCTTCCGGCAGCGCCGGCACGTCGCGGATCGCCAGCGGCAGGCGTAGATGCGGCAGGATGACCTGCTCGGCTTGGCCGGCGTGATCGGCAAAAACAGTGCGCAGAACCTCATGGTGCTGCACCAGAGCGGTCAGGGCTGCTTGCAGCGCGTCCACGTCGAGCGCGCCGAAGAGCCGCACCACCGTCGGCAGATGGTAGGCCGTGCTGCGGGGCTCCAGCTGATGCAGGAACCAGAGTCGGTGCTGAGCAAACGAGAGCGGCAGCGGCCGACCGTCGCGCGGCAGCGGCACCAGCGGCACATCGGCAGCGGCGGCATGCGCGCCGATCTGTGCGGCGAACGCTGCGACCGTCGGCGCTTCAAACAGCAGGCGCAGCGGCAGGTCGCGGCCAGTGAGATGGCGTAGGCGGGTGATGACCTGCGTGGCGAGCAGCGAGTGGCCACCCAGGCGAAAGAAGTTGTCGTGTACGCCCACGCGCTCGACGCCCAGCACCGCCGTCCACACGCCCGCGATCAGCTCCTCCAGCTCCGTCCGTGGAGCAACAAACTCCTGGTCCGCCGCCGCGAAGGTCAGGTTGGGCTTGGGCAAGGACTGCCGATCGATCTTGCCGCTGGGCGTGAGCGGCAGCGCGTCGAGCAGCACAAACGCGCTCGGCACCATGTAGGCCGGCAGACGTTGCGCCAGGAACTCGCGTAACGTCGAACCGGGTGCCATGCCCAGAGGGCGCCCGGCGACTAAGAACGGAGAACCGTCCGAGTCATCCCCTAGGTTCTCCGTTCTAGGTTCTTGGTTCTCTTGCGTCACGTACGCCACCAGCCGACCGTCACGCAGCACGACCAGCGCCTCGCGCACCTGCTCATGCTGGCGCAGCGCCGCCTCGATCTCGCCCGGCTCAACGCGGAAGCCGCGCAGCTTGATCTGGTGATCGTTCCGGCCCAGAAACTCGATCGTGCCGTCGTCACGGTAGCGTGCCAGATCGCCGGTGCGGTACAGGCGGGCACCAGGACGGGTGTCCTCTGGGCGGCTGAATGGATCGGGAATAAACCGTTCGGCCGTCAGCGCCGGGCGCCGGAGATAGCCGCGTGCCAGCCCATCGCCGCCGAGGTACAGCTCACCTCGCCCGCCGATTGGCACGAGTTGCAGCCGGCGATCCAGTACATACGCCCGAACATGCGCGAGCGGATGACCGATCGGAATCTCCCGCCGCTTGGCGTCAACCGTCGCCGGTATGGAGTAGGCCGTTGCCACCACCGTCGTTTCGGTCGGACCGTAGGTGTTGATCAGCGCACAGCGGCGAGCACGCTCTGGGCGCTGATGGGACAGCCACTGCGCGACCCGCTCCGGCAGCACGCGCTCGCCGCCAATAATGATCAGCCGCAGCGACTGCGGGAGCGGCCGATCTGCGCCGGCGACGTGCTCAGCCAGCAGCTGCCAGTAAGCCGTCGGCAAGCTCAGAACGGTCAGTCGCCAGGTCTCACACATGCGAAAGAAGGTATCCGGCGTGGACAGCATCTCGTCGGTGCGGAGCACCAGCGTCGCACCGCTGGCGAGGCTGGTGGCGATCTCTTCAACGCTGGCGTCGAACGTGATCGACGCAAACTGGAGCACCCGATCGGCGGCGGTCAGGCTATAGGACTGCTGCGCGGAGCCGACATAGCTTGCCAGCGCGCGATGGCTGATCATCACGCCCTTGGGCTGGCCGGTCGAGCCCGAGGTATAGATGATATACGCCAGGCTCTCCGGCTGGGAGGCTCCCGGTGGGCAAACGCTGGGCTGCCGCGCAATCCGTGCCTGATCACGATCCAGGCAGATGCTTGGCGCACCATGCGGCGGAAGCAGCGGCAGCAGCTGCTCCTCCGTCAGCAGCGCGGCGATCTGAGCATCGGCGAGCATGAAGTGTAGTCGCTCCTGGGGATAGTCGGGATCGAGCGGCACATACGCCGCACCCGCCTTCCAAATCCCCAGCAGCCCAACGATCAACTCCAGTGATCGCGCCACACACAGCCCGACCCGCGCCTCAGCGCCTGCTGCGCCGATGCCGAGTGCGCGAAGATCGTGAGCCACTTGATTCGCCCGCGCATCCAACTCACGATATGTCAGCTCGCGCCGATCGTCGATCAGTGCAACGGCATCGGGCGAGCGCGCCACCTGCGCCTCGATCAGCTCAAGGATCGTCGCTGCCGGCGCGACCGTCACCGCAGCGGGGTTCCACGCACCCAGCAGGCGGTTGCGCTCGCCTTCGCTCAGCAGCGACACCGCCGCGATCGCCTGCTGCGGATCGGCGACGGCTGCGTGCAACAGCGTCAGATACTGCTGCGCCAGGCGCTCCATCGTCGCCGGCGCGAAAAGATCGGCGCGGTACTCGATCGAGCCCTCAAGCTGACCGTCGACCTCAACGAATGACACGCTCAGATCAACCTTCGCCGCGTTCAGCTCCGAGATGATCGGCTCAAAGCTCAGGCCGGCTACCGCAAGCGTGGTCGTGGGGGCGTTCTGGAGCACGAAGAGCACCTGGAAGAACGGGTGAATGCGCGGATCGCGCTCGGGCTGAAGCTCCTCCACCAGCAGCTCAAAGGGAATCGTCTGGTTGGCATAGGCCGCCAGGCAAACCTCGCGTACATGCTGGATCAGAGCCGTAAAGCTGCATCCTACTCGGCCCGCGAGATCCGTCCGCAGCACCAATGTGTTGGCGAACAGCCCGATCACGTCCTCGAACTCTGGCCGGTTTCGCCCGGCGATGGGCGTACCGACGGCAATGTCGGTCTCGCCGCTGTAGCGATAGCGCAGCACCTGGAAGACCGCCAGCAGCGTCATAAACAGGCTGCTGTTCAGCTGCTGGCTCAGTTGGTGCAGCTCACGGGTAAGACCGGCCGGCACCTGAAATGCGATCCGCTGGCCGCGAAACGTCATCACGGGCGGACGCGGATAGTCGAGGGGAAGATCCAACACCGGCGCAGCGGCGAGCTGGTTCCGCCAGTAGGCCAGCTGCTCGTCGCGGCTCGAACTTTCCAACCACTGCCGCTGCCAGAGCGCGTAGTCGGCGTACTGGATCGGCAGCGGCGACAGCTCAATGGGCCGTCCAGCAGCAAAACCTTCGTAGAGCATGATCATTTCGCGCAGCAGAATGCCCCGCGACCAGCCGTCGAAGATGCTGTGGTGGATTATGAGTACTAGGATATGATCATCTGCGGCAAGCTGGGGGAGCGCCACACGCAGCAGCGGCCCGGAGCGCAGATCGAACGCTTGCTGCATCTCCGCATGGACAGCCTGCTGGATCGTCGTCTCATCGGCGTCGGACGGGAGTCGGATCGGCGTCAGCACTAGCTCCTGCGCTGGCGCGATCTGCTGGTACGGCGTCGGCACCGCGTCGGCTGGATTGTAGCCAAATGAGGTACGCAATATCTCATGCCGCTGGATCACGGTATTCAGGCTCTGCTGAAGGGCCGTGAGGTCGAGATTTCCGCGAATGCGCACGCTGACCGGGATCGTGTAGAGCGTGCTGCCAGGCTGCAATTGGTCGAAGAACCAGAGGCGCTGCTGTGCAAACGAGAGCGGGAGGCTGCTTGCCGGCGGGCGTGGAACGATCGTCTGGTGCGGAGCAACCTCCAGCCCTTCATCGTCCAGCAGATAGGCAAGCAATTCTAGATCGTCTGTGGAAAGATCCGCCGCGTTCTGCGTATTCGTGCTCATGGAGAAGATCGCTCCTTCTTCTAATGCAGCGTGACGCGCCTCTGCTCCGACAACAGCGCCGGCCTGTGCGTGAGCGTGGATATCCTGATCTCGGTCTGGTCCGTCTGGAACGCCATCGCGATTCATGCAGCGGGACTGCTCGGCTGCTGCCTGAACTGATTGAAGCGTTTCGTTCCTTGCCCCGGCATGTATCCGCCACCTGCGGACAGCGTTGATCGGAGAGTCGCATCCAAACGAGTGCGGCCCGGCAGAACGGAAACATCATACTCGTCAATGGAGTTATGGTGAAGGTGAGAGCGTAGTATAGCGCATCAGGCGAAAATCCTCCACTCCCGCGCGGAGGTCGGTCGCCTGTAGCCGCGCTGCGCCAACGGCTGCATCCAGCGATCAGCGTCGTTGCGCCTGCCAAGCGGTAGATCGGCCCGAGGTGAGCCAGCATGCGGAGCGGATGTGCTAGGATGATGATCCTATATTGTTGAAGATCACCACCACCTCAGCGCCGGCAACCGACCTTGGCTATCTGCTGGTGAAACATCCGCAGCGGCTGCACTCGTTCGAGGCGTCGTTTGGCGCGATTCATGTGTTCTATCCCGAGGCGACAGCCGAGCGTTGTACCACGGCGTGCTGGCCGTCGATACTGTCGCGCTGGTGCGCGGACGTCAACGACCGGCTCCTGATCGACGATTGGCAGGATCATGGATTAACCGAGCACCAGGGCACGATCGCCCTCCAGACCGGATAGCCGGTGAGCATCCGACTCGACTACTATGAAAACCACGCCCAGGCCGTCGTCAGGCTCCTGTGGTCGGGTCCTTCCCAACCCCACGCAGATCATTCCTCAGTCACAGCTGCTTCCCGCGCCGGGTGTCGTCGGGACCTACTACCAGAACCCGGACTTCACGAGTCCGGTGGGTACGCGGCAGGACCCTACCGTGAACTTCGACTGGGGCTACGGATCGCCGGATGCCGCTATCGAGAGTTCCACGTTCTCCGTGCGCTGGCTGGGCCAGGTCGTGCCCCGCTTCAACGAGACCTACACGTTTTACACGCAGAACGACGACGGCGTGCGCCTGTGGGTCAACGACCCACTCCTGATTGATGACTGGCATGACCATGGATTGACGGAGCACCAGGGCATGCCTACTATGAAAACCACGGCCAAGCCGCTGTGAAGCTGCTCTGGTCCAGCCCTTCCCAGCCCAAGCAGATCGTTCCGGCCAGCCAGCTCTTGCCTCCCCGCTAGGAGGAGATGGACGACACCCAGGGCTGGTCGCCAAGAGACCCTTTGCGGATCTTCGAGATGAGGAATGAGGAATGCGGAATTACAGTCTGTAAAAGCACTTGCCGCCCCTATTCTAGCATTTTCAGCTCTGTTGCGGCGCGTGTTCATCGGCACCGCGCTCGGCAGTCCCCGACACGACAGGAGCAGCGTCGTATGGCGAACAGGTGGCATGTGTTCCTCTTGCGGCGAGGCGTGCGAGTGTGGAATCAGTGGCGGAAGGCGAATCCTGGTATGAGGCCCGACCTGCGTGATGCTGATCTCTATAAGGCAAGACTCTTAGGGGCAGACCTGCAAGAAGCCCACCTCCAAGGAGCCAGACTCTTAGGGGCGGATCTCTTTGGAGTCAACTTCCAAGGGGCAAACCTCGAAGGGGCTAATCTAACTGACGCGCACGTAGGCTGTACAAGCTTCGGGAGTCTTGACCTCCAAGGCATACAAGGCTTAGACACTGTGAATCACGACGCCCCCTCCAGCATCGGTATCGACACGTTCTACAAATCAAGAGGTCAGATCCCCGAAGTTTTTTTATGTGGCTGCGGCGTCCCCGACTCGATGATCGAATATGCCCGATCCCTCGTCGCCGCCGCACGTCCCATTGACTACTACTCGTGTTTCATCAGCTACAGCAGCCACGGCGAGACCCTGGCCCAACGCCTCTACGGGACCTCCAAGTCAAGGGCGTGCGCTGCTGGCTGGCTCCCCACGACCTCACGCCCGGCGAGGTCATCGTACGGGGGATCGACGAGGCAATCTGTACTATTTTCTCACATCGGCTCTCGCTCGGCTTCAGCACCTCGTGTCCACCGAGATGCGCGTGCTACCCTGGCGCAGGCATGTCTCGGGAAGCGAGGTTCAGTATGGAGGAACAGTGGACTGCCGATCGGGCGGCGCTCCGCGCGCTGCTCCGGACTCATCCTGCGTGGACGCTCCCACAGCTGGCCGAACACGTCGGTCGCTCCGTGAGTTGGGTGAAAAAGTGGCGGCAGCGATTCCACGCGGCACCACCCGACGATCCCCCTGTCGTCTGGAGTCGGTCGCGTGCGCGCTACCCGCCACCCGTGAAACCGCATCCCTTCGTCATCGAGCGCCTCCTGGCCCTCCGTGACGAGCTGCCCGCCACGCTGCACCGTATCCCCGGCCCGCGCACCTTGCAGTATTACCTGGCCCAGGATGCGGATCTCGCGGCGCGTGGTCTCACCCCACCGCGTTCGACGCGCACCATCTGGCAGGTGTTGCGGAACTAGGGCCGCATTCCGCCGCGTCTGCCACGCGCCAAAGAACCCCTGGATCGCCCACCACCGCGCACGGCCTGGCAGCTCGACTTCAAGGCTGCCTCCACCGTGCCCACCGCTCCCGACGGCACACGCCAGCCCGTCGTGGAAGGGTTGAACACCGTGGATAGTGGTACCTCAATCCTGCTCGATGCCCAGGTTCGTAGCGATTTGGTCTCGGAGACGACCCTGGAAGCCGTGGCACACCTCGTCCACGACCATGGACTCCCGCAGCAGGTCACGTTTGACCGCGATCCCCGCTGTGTGGGGAGCAGCCGAGACCGGGATTTCCCGTCGGCGTTTCTGCGCTTTTGGCTCTGTCTGGGCGTCCAGATGGAGGTGTGTCCGCCCCATCGTCCGGATCGCAATGCCTTCGTCGAGCGGTACCATCGGACCTTCAAAGAGGAATGGTTACAGGTCTATCAGCCGACGACGGAAGACCAGGTGCGCCGCATCACGCACCATGTCCAGCGCTTCTATAACGAGGAGCGGCCCGTGCGACACGAAGTTGCACACCATGAGTGGAATAGCGACAAAAGCATGCCGCTAAACCCAGGTTTGTGTCCAAGCCTGTTCCCAATCACCACATGCATTCTTGGCAACAGGATTGTGTGAAGCTGGAGATAACGCCTAAGA
>DASWTW010000403.1:0-4914 GCA_036401895.1 Herpetosiphonaceae bacterium
AGATACGCATCCAGCGCCTCATCGTCGCGCCGCTGCCGATCATACGACTGACCACGCCGGTAGTGGATCATACAGGTCTGGTGCTGCCGATCCTGCTGTGTCGCCAGCGCCAGCGCACGATCGTAGTGTTGCAGCGCCGTGCTCCACTGCTCTTGCGTGTGAGCCAGCAGCCCCAGATAAAGCCAGACGTCTTTGGCGAGCGACGGCTGACCATGCTGCGGCGACTCGGCGAGCGGCAACGCGCGCAGATAGGCCTCCTCGCTCGCCGCTTCATTGCCGAAAATATGATTGAGGTAGCCCTGCTGCCAGTAGATGAAGCCTAGCTGGGAGTCTAAGCCCAGCTGCTTAAACAGCTGCTCGGTCCTCGCGTTAAACGTCCAGGCATCATCCCAGCGCCCAAGATACATCGAGTACAGGCCGGCATGGTAGAGCGCCGCCGCCAGCCGTCGCTCTTCGCCGGGAGCCTCGAAGTATGGCAGGCTCTCCGTGCAGTAGCGCAGTGCCTCGTCGTAGCGCTCAAGCTCGTGATGCACCAGGCCCTGATTGAGCAGCGCCAGCCCCTGATAGGCCAGATCGCCCGTCGCCAGCGCCACCTCGTAAATCTGCTGATACAGCTCCAGCGCCGTGTCATAGCGTGAGCGAGTGTAGGCGGAGTCGGCCAGGCCTTTGAGCGCCTTGATGCGAGTAGCAGGCTCCTCGATCGTTTGCGCGAGCAGATCGGAGAGCAGCGCCTCGCCACGCAGGAAATCGTCGGTGCGGGTTGCGATATAGCCTTCATAAGCCTGCACCCGCTGCCGGTGCCGTCGTTGCTCCGGGCTGGCCGCGCGCAGGGCCAGCGTATATTCCAAAATCGTTTGCCAGTCGTGCTGGCCGCCGATCAGCAGAAAGAGCTGGTCGAGATGGTAGCAGCACTCGTCCTCGACAGCGACGCGGCTTGGCGCGGCATCAGCTTGCAGCTTATTCAGATAGTAGTGGAACGCGGCCGTGTGCAGCGCGATCTCGGCGGACGGCTGCTCGCTGCGCAGCCGGGCCAGCGTCGTCGTGACAAGCTCGGCCCGCAGACGACACGTATCGCCGACGGGCTCAACCAGGTTGCCGGCCAGGAGCGCTTCGGCCTGGTGGGTGGGACAGCCTGCGACCTCACAAAGAACCTCGCCGTCCAGCCGCCGCAGGAGCGCAGCCGCCGGTAAAAGGAGGTGATCAAACTCATGATCGGACATGGTGACATCCTTGAGAGCAGGTGTGGAATGAACACATTATACACATGGTCACCAGCTCAACCTGGCAATATCGAAGTGTAGAACGGAGGGAAACAATGGCTTCATGGTACAGGAAGGACTTAGAGCAAGAGGAATTTTCCATACGCGATCGTGATACCCTAGCTCCGGTTCCGCTCAGAGCGAGCGCGTCAAGCCGCCACAATGAGCAGCAGAAATGGATCGACCAGCTGCAATTAACAGTAGAAAAAGATGTTGATCCACGCGACTGGCTCAGGCGGGCGTTTATTCGCCATTGGGGGCCAAAGACGAATCTGTGTCTCTTTAATGTGATCGTGGCCTTTGAGTGGGCTCCTAACTATAACGACCTGCGCCTGCTGCGCGAGGCGACGACCAGCGCATCCGATTTGCTCTACGATGTTACCGATGGATACATGGCGATCGGTAAAGTTTTTGTGGGTGGTCCTGAGCTGATGAAGTGTGCCGATATTCAGATCCTGGCGTCCAATCGTCTCTTTCCGCGCAGCACCGTGGATGGCTTGAACGAGGAGCAAAAGTACCAGCCGATCCGGCTTGGGCGTGGACTCTGGCATAAAAATAGCCGCATCACACTGCCCTGGGACTCTGAGCTAGGGTTCAAAACCTTGGTCCATGAGTGGGGCCATTATGCGCTGGGTCTAAAGGATCAATACCTTGAGCTCCAGTCCGTCGAGCAGGATCAGAAGGTGGTGATTCCGGTACGCAATCCTGTGCTGGATACGATCATGGCGAGTCTCGAAAAGGAAGCTTTGCTTGGCGAACCCAAAACATCCACGGACCCAGATTCAGAATGGTCGGGACTACGAACCCATCCTGCTTTTCTATGGCTGGAAATCCCAAGGGATCGTGAGCCGGAAAAGCAGGATAAGCCCCCGAAACAGCAGCCCAGGCCCGGCTTCCATTTGGTCGGCAAGGTTCGCCAAGATAAGACAGAGAAGCCTCATCCTGTACTGCGCTGGGATCAGACACTTGAATCCGAACACAAGATCAGCGCCGATCACTGCTGGGTCTATGTTGTGAGAGGAGACATTCGTACGCCGGAGGAGTTGATCGCTCAGGGCGAGATAGAAAGCATCGGTGCCCTGGTGGATCACAGGATAGATGGTCCGGCGCTCCAGCTCCTTGGAGCTGAAAAAGGCGACACCATTGTGCTGGTTGGTCATCGTGACGGTAAGCCTTTGGAGCCGCTGACTCTGTGCGCAAAGATTGAAGGGTTTCAGGATCGGGAGGTGATCATTGCAGAGATGAATGGGTTCACCAATCCTCCAAAGAAGTGGGCAACTGTTACACCTGACGAGATCCCGCCGATTGGGGTTACCGCAGACATTGATCCACGAGCCAACAAGCGGCAACTCCCTGAGTTGAAGCTCAGCGAGCCGATCAAGAGTAGTGATTGGCGTGCGTTCATCTTCGAGCCAAGTATGCAGGGTGTTGGTATGTCCACCTATGGAAATACTGTCACAGCTATGGATGGACATATTATGCTGGTCAACCAGACGGGCGATCTACGTCTCGCGATCGTAGGATTTTCGCTCGGCGGCAGCCCGGATAGCGGATTCCCGGTTCATCCCAATCCGATCCCGGCAGGTTCGGCCGACGGCAATGCAATGATCTTTTTCTACCAACCGTCGGTGAGGTTGAATTACGAGGAAATGAACACAAGTCGCTACCAACAGAAAATGTCCAGCGCGTCGTGGGCAACGCCGCAAGTGCAAACCCTGCCTCCCCCGCCGCTCGACAGCTATCGAATTGTCGTAACGACGAACTGCCAGCAGCGAGACGACCAGGATATTACTTTGAAGCATAACGGGAAAGCAAAGTTGGTAGAGCCGCGCAGCTATACCTTCGGCGTTACTACGAACCTATCGCTCGTGCCGCTTAGGCCGGAGCCAACCGAGGACGATACAACGAACAATGTAACGGCCCTCGACTATTTCCCGACGCTGGTGCTGTACTACGATAATAAGGCGTTGTTCGATGATCCTAAAGCTGTTTCTAAGGAGGACCTGGAAGCTAAGAAGAAAAAGCTGGTGATCGCACGCTACGTTTCGGATAACAAGTGGGAAGGCTGGACGCCAGACGTGTCGGAAGACTCAGTAGCTGCCCTGCCGCTTAACAGCACAACCGCGCCCGGCCTGTTTCCAAAGGATGGGCAACCTAAGCCTGAGTATTTCCGCCTCTTTCTGCTTACCGAGTAGCTACGCTGCGCGATTGCCGTACACCGAGGCCCCGGAGGAACCAACCTCCGGGGCCTCAAGCTTTTAACTTTCCCGATCTCGGCGATGCAATTTAGCGGCGCTCGATCTGATACACCGTTGCCGGCTGGCCCAGGATCTGCACGCGGTACGTCGTTTGTTTGGCCAGGTCTCGGCTGCGGCGCAGCGCTTCTTCAAAGGTGCGCATGTCGCTGGTCAGCACGACCAGCCGCGACTCCGGCCGCAGCACCCGCGCCATCTCGCGCAGAAACGCCGGGTACAGCACGCGATTCTGCGCCATCGTGCCGATCTGCTTGCCGAAGGGCAGGTTGACTCCGGCCGCGCTCACCGAGGCGGCGTCGAGCGGCAGCTGCGTGGCATCCCACTGCTGTACCCGGATCGGCTTGTAGCGCGGCCCGATGTTGCGCAGCGCCGCCGTGACGGCCTCGTCACGAATGTCGCCGCCTTCCAATGCGCGATACTGCTCCAGCTCGGCGCGCTCGATCAGCAGCGTGCCTGCGCCGCACATCGGATCAAGAAAAACATCATCCGGCTGCGGCTCCGTGAGCCAGCAGAGTGCCGCCGCCGCCGAGGGCCGCAGCGAGGCCGACAGGTGCGCGACCTGGTAGCGCCGGTGACGCATCTGCTCATCGCTCAGGCGCAGCGCCAGCAGGGCGCGTCCCGGCAGCAAGGTCAGCCAGAGCTCGATCGCGTTTTCTTCGGCCAGCCGCCACTTGTGATCGGTGCGCGCGCTGATTGCTCGCTCCACGGCGGTCTGCGCATCGACGCGGCGGTAGGCGGCGCGCTCGATCTGGCGGGAAACCACCCGAAACTGGAGCTTGCCGCCAAAGCGACGACCGGGCCGGGCCTGACGTAACAGGTTGAGCGCCGGCTCTAACGCCTGCGTGCGGTAGATCTGATATTCAAGCTCACGCAGACCTTCGCGCGAGGTCGGCAGATTGGGGATGTCGGCGACGATCACAAACACGTCCTCGACGGTGCGCAGCGCCAGCACATCATCCACGTCCGAGCTATGCCGAAACAAAAGCAGGCCGTTTTTATCGCCAACACTATACGTGCTCTCGATCTTCATCCTGTCGAGCCGCTGCTGCGCTTCGTCGGCGGCGATCGCCTCAAAGCCGGGCTGGGTATGCGCAAGATACAGAGGTCGTGCAGGCTTCACAATAGCTCCTTAGCTGTTATCTGAATACTTTCGCTGCCTGGAAGTGTACCAGGCGCGACCTGCCCGCACAGCGCATTCGTGGGGAGCAATATTGTGGTCTGTCGCAGCTCGTCGCTCAGCGCTCTACACGTCGTGGCGGATCACGACCTTCATCAGCGCACCATCACGCAGCGCCACGATCGCCTGGTGGATCTCGCCGAGTGGCATGATCCGCGAGATCAGGGCTGACGGCTTGATCACGCCCTGCTCCAGAATCGCGATCGCGCGCGGAAAGGTGTTG
>DASWTW010000404.1:0-19843 GCA_036401895.1 Herpetosiphonaceae bacterium
GGGCGTGCTGCTCTACCTGCTGGGCCTGGGCGCAGCGCCGTCCGAGACCGTGGCGCGCTGGACCGCGCTGGTGCGCACCGCCACGCTGCCGCCCTACGACCCGTTCTTCGCCGGCGGCCATGATCCGCTGCCCTACACGGCGCGGCTGCCTTTTGCGCTGCTGGACAAGCTGCTGGGCCTGTACCCGGAAACCACGCTGCGCTACGTCATCCCGACCGCGCTGGCGCTGGCGCTGCTCGGCGTGTGGAGCGCGCTCTACAACAGTTTTATGCCTCGCGCCGCTCTCAGATCACAATCCGCAGCCAGGCAGATGCAGAGCGGTCTGCTGGCCGTGCTCGGCGCGCTGCTGGTCGTGATTCCCGGCGTCGTGATCAACAGCATGGCACAGCTGAGCCTGTGGCAGGCGCTGGCCGGCTGGAACGCCGAGAGCGTTGGCCTGGCTGCGCTGGTCGCAACGACGATCGCGCTGGGCGTTGGGCTGCTGCGACCGGCCTCGCGTGAGCCGTTGCGCAATCTGGTGCTGCTGCTGCTGGTGCCGCTGGCGCTGCTGCGCGGCCAGAATAGCTGGATCTTTGGCGCGACGTTTGTGGTCGTCGTGCTGCTGGCCTGGGCTGGGACTCGCGGCAATATTCGGCGCTGGTCGCGTGCCAGCCTGACGCTGCTGGTCGGCGCGGTCGGGATCGGGCATCTCTTCGCATGGAGCCTGGCCAAGCCGCTGGTGCAGCCCTCCGAGACGACGATTACGCCGCTGGCGCTGCTGCTGGGCCTGATCCTGCCGCTGGCACTGCTGTTTCTGGTGAGCAGGCGCAACGGCTCGGAGGTCGCCGATCGCGCTACGCTGCTGATGATGGCCGGCTTCGTCGTGGTGTGGGTGGCCATAGCAACGCTGCTCAGCTGGTCGATCGCGCTGCTGATCGCGCCGCTGCTGATGCTCTTCACCTGGCTGGCGGTACAGGCATGGCTGCCCGGCTTTGGGGCACGGCGCTGGCGGCTGGGCGCGCTGCTGGGAACTGCGGCGATCGCGCTGCTGCTGGTGCTGGTCGGCTCGCTGATGCAGACCGGACGTATTGCCGGCGATGCGGCGCAGCTGGTGAGCATCGCGACGCTGCTGCTGGTAGTTGCGGCCGGCTGGTCGCTGCCGCAGCTTGGGAACGCAGACGCGGATCGAGAAGCGATTACGCCGCCCAACCCGACGCGCACGCTCAGCGCGGCAATCGGCGTTGCGCTTGTCGGCGTGGTCGTGCTCGGCGTGCTAGCGATCGGGCAGATTCGCGCGCGCGCACCGCAGGCTGAGCGAACGACAACGCCTGAGCTAAGCGCCGCGCTGCGCTGGCTGGCTCAGCAAACGCCGGGCACGCCGATCGTCGCAACCGCCTCGCAGTCGACGACGGCATCTGCGGCCAGCACCACTGGCCTGCCCACGCTGCTGACGTCGATCGACGAGGAGCGCCGGGTGCGCGATGCGCTGCAACCTTCGATCAGCGGTGTGATCGACGGACGGCAGCGTGCGATCGACGATCTCTACGGCGGCGGTGTCGAGCGCGCGCGGCAAATTATCACGAACTACAAGATTAATTATGTGCTGGTCGGGCCTGAGGAGCGCGAGCGCTTCGGCGACAACGCGGGCATCGCGCTTGAGGTGCTGGCAGGGAACAAATCGCTCAAGCTGGCCTACGATCAGGACGGCATTCAGATCTACAGCGCCACGCCGAGCACAGGTCTGCCGCCGTTTGTGGCCCAGAAGATCACGCTCCAAACGCCGGCGTCCAAAACGCTGATGCTGGATCGGCCGGTCGATGAGCTACCGGTCGTCGACGAGTACGGCTGGAACAAACTAGCCAGCAATGTGCAGCCGCTCGGCGTCGTGCTGTGGCTGCTGCTGCTGGAAGTGCTCGGGCTGCTGGCGTTTCCGCTGATGGCGCTGATCTTTCGCAGCTGGCACGATCGCGGCTGGGGCCTGAGCAAGCTCGCCGGACTGGTGATCTGGGGCTACGCGGTCTGGCTGCCGGTCAATCTGCGCTGGTGGAACTTCAACTGGTGGTCGCTGGTCTTTGGCGCGCTGGTGCTGGCGCTGCTCTCGGTAGCGGCGTATCTACGCCTGAGCGGCGGTCTGGGTCAGCTGCGCGCTGGCGCTCGTGGTGCGATCTTCCCGGCGCGGTCGGTGCTGCTGCGATCTGAGATCTGCTTCCTGCTCGCCTTCGGCATCTGGACGCTGGTCCGCGCGGCCAATCCGGATGTGTGGCATCCCTACTTTGGCGGCGAGAAGCCCTTTGAGTTTGGCTTCTTGAACGCGATTCTACGCTCGCCGACGCTGCCGCCCTACGATCCGTTCTTCAGCGACGGCATTATCAACTACTACTACTACGGCCTGTTCCTGGTCGGGCTGCCGATCAAGGCCACGGGTGTCGATCCGGCGATCGGCTTCAACCTGGCGATCGCGACGCTGTTTGCCTTCACGGCGACGGCGGCGCTGGCGCTGGGACGGCAGATAACGGGACGCTGGCGCTACGGCCTGTTCGCGATCCTGCTGCTGGTGGGCGTCGGGCCGTTCGCGAGCGCGTTCAAGGTCCAGGAGTCGCAGGGCCTCGTACCGATCTTCGCGGCGCTGCGCGAGGGACTCACCGGCTTTGGCGGCCGGATGGGCTCCTGGTTCTGGGGACCGAGCCGCGTCATACCCAACACGATCAACGAGTTTCCGCTCTTCGGCTTCTTGTTCGCAGATCTGCATCCGCACCTGATCGCGCTGCCGATCACGCTGCTGGCGATGGCCTGTGCTGTCGAAGTGGTGCAGCGCCGGCCACGCACCGGCGATCGAACTGGATATGGGGCGCTGCTGGGCTTGAGCGCGCTGGTGATCGGCGCGCTGGCGATCGCGAACTCCTGGGACGCGCCCACGTACGCGCTGGTGATCGGCGGCGCGCTGGTTGGGCAGAGCTGGCGCAGCGGCCCTCAGCGCGGCTTGAGCCTCTCGCGCCTGGGACGAGTGGCACGCGCGATCGTGGTGGCGCTGGCGGTGACGGTGGTGGGACTGGCGCTGTACACGCCGTTCTTCCTGCACTACCAGGCGATGGTCGGCGGCGTTGGTCGCGTCCGCAGCGGCGATGCGATCGCCCAGTATATTCTGCTCTACGCGCCGATGCTCTTTATCGGCCTGACGCTGCTCTGCTGCGTTGTTTGGCTTGCGGCGCAGCGGGCCACGGCGGCCTGGCGTGTGGCGGCGCGTGGCGCGGCGATCACGCTCCCTTTACTGGTTGCGGCGCTCATGCTGGGCGGCTGGGCGATCCAGGATCAGCCGATCTTTGCGGCGGGCTGGCCGCTGCGGGTGCTGCTGGGCGTGCTGGCATTAACAGGAGTCCTGCTGGCGCTCGTGACGCGGCTGCGCGATAAAGAGTGGCTGCCGCTGTGGCTGATCACTGTGGGCTGTATGGTGGCGCTCGGCATTCAGTTCATCTTTATCAAGGATCATCTGGCGGGCGGCGATGCGCAGCGCATGAACACGGTCTTCAAGTTCGGAGAGCAGATCTGGGCGCTCTGGGCGATCGGCGCGGCTACGGCCATGCCGCTGATCCTGCGGCGGCTGCGGCGCTTCGAGCTGGCGCTCAACATCTGGTATGTAATGCTGGTTGTGCTGCTGCTGCCGGGCCTGCTGTATCCGCTGGTGGCGATTCCCAGCCGCCTGAGCACGCGCTTCAACGCCGACGACGGCCTGACGCTGGATGGCCTGAAGTTTATGCAGCGCGCCAAATATACCGTGGACGATCACGAGATCGATCTCAGCTTCGACGGCGAGGCGATCGCCTGGATCAAGCAAAACATCGCGGGAACGCCCGTTTTCGTCAGCTCCGAGGCCGAGTTCTATCGCGTCTACGGCATGCGGATCGCGGCTAACACCGGCGTGCCGACGGTGCTCGGACGGCTGCATCAGGACGAGCAGCGGCCGGGCGTGCTGGTTCAAGAGCGCAACACCGACGTACACACGCTGTTCTCGACGCCTGATCCCACGATCGCGCTTCCGCTGCTGGCCAAGTACCACGTCGATTATGTTTATGTCGGACCGGTTGAGCGGCTGCTCTACTCCGAGACGGGCGCCGCCAAGTGGGAGCAGATGCAGGGCCAATCGCTGGACCTGGTCTTCCGCAACGACGGCGTGCAGATCTACAAGGTGAAAGCCGAGACGATCGAGGCGCTGCCGGTCGAGACACAGCCACAGCCGCCCGCAGTCTTCGACGATCCGGCACTGCGCGCGCTCGAAGCCGAGGTCGCTAGCAAGCCGCAGGATAGCGCCGCGGCCTTTGGTCTGGGCCAGCGCTACGCTCAGGTCGGGCGGCTGGAAGACGCGGCTCGTGTATTGACGAATGGCGCGCAGAGCAATCCAAACGATGTTCCGCTGCATCATCTGCTGGGCGATGTTCAGTCACAGCTCGGCAACGCCGACGAGGCGGTCGCCGCGTGGCAGCACGCCGCCGAGGTCCAGCGCACGCCCGAGAATTTGAACAAGCTCGCGCAGGGGCTGATCCAGTTCGGGCGCTGGCAGGAGGCCGAGACGGCGCTCAACGAGGCGTTGCAGCTCAATGCCAACTTCATCGACGCGCACTTCTACCTGGGCGAGCTGTACCGCACTCGCGCCGACAGCGGCGATCAGCAGCGCGCGATCGATGCCTACCAGCGCTATCTGGCGGCGGCTCCGGCGGATGCTCCCTGGCGCGAGCTGGCCGAGGAGCATCTGAGCGAGCTTCAGTAGCGATCTGGCGGCAAGGACAATTCGTAATAGGCGTAGGGACACGGCGCTGCCGTGTCCCGAACGTAATCATATGGGTAGGATATTTCTGTGCTGATTGACGTTCTCCGCTGGTGGCTGGTCGTCGAGGTGCTGGGCCTGCTGGCGCTGCCGCTGACGATGTGGTTCTTCCGCCGTCTCCCCGATCGCGGCTATAGCCTGGCAAAGCCCTTCGGGATTCTGCTCACCGGCTACGGCGCGTGGCTGCTCTCGATGGTCGGGTTGGGCAGCTTCGGCTACCTGCTGCTGAGCGCGATCGCGCTGCTGGTGCTGGCGCTGGGTGTGGCGGTGTGGGGGCGTGACGGGCTGCGGCATTGCCTGACCGAGCTGCGCCAGCGGCTGAGCTGGATCGGCTTCCAGGAGGCGCTCTTCCTCCTCGCGCTGTATGTGGGCATCTTGCTGCGCCAGCGCGATTTTTTCGGTGGCGGCGTGGCGATCGCGCATACCGAGCAGCCGATGGATCTGACCTTCATCAGCGGCATTCTGGCCAGCCCGCAGTTTCCGCCGCAAGATCCCTGGCTCGCTCCCTACGCGATCAACTACTACTATCTGGGCTATCTGCTGATCGCCGGGCTGATCCGGCTGTCGGGCGTGTCCGTGGGCGTCGGCTACACGCTGGGTATCGCGACGATCTTCGCGCTCACGGCGATTATGGTCGCGGGCATTGTGCGCAATCTGATCGATCTTTCGCCGCCGGCCGAGGATCGAAGGTGTCGCTTTCAGCCGGGTCGCTGGGGCTTTCCGCTGCTGGGTGTGGTGCTGGTGCTGATCGCCAGCAATCAGGTCGGCGCGCTCCAGATTATGGCCGGCAGCGAAAAAGTTGTGGCGATGGGTGGTGTCCAGCTAGCGCAGGCAGTCGGTAATGGCCTGGGCAGCCGCGCCACGCTCGATCTGCCGCCGCCGTTTCCGGCCCAGGATTTTGGCGGCGAGCCGCAGCTGGTCCCGGCCGACAAAGTGCGCGATTTCAACGCCTGGTGGCCGTCGCGCGCGCTCTGGGACGATCTGCGCACGCCAGAGGGCACGACCAACCGCGTCTACGCGATCACCGAGTTTCCGTTCTTCTCGTTTCTGCTCGGCGATCTGCATCCGCATGTGCTGTCGCTGCCGTGGAGTCTGCTTGCGGTGGCTGTCGCGCTCAACGTGCTGCTGCGACCAGCCGCGCCCGATTTCCGCTCGCGAACCGGCACGCTTCAGCTGATTCTGACCGGCATTGTCATCGGTGGGCTGTACGCGATCAACAGCTGGGATCTGCCGACCTATGTGCTGCTCTACCTTGGCGCGCTGACGCTGCTTTATCTGCGCCTGGCACCAACGCCGCGCGATTTCTTCTGGCCGCATTTTATCCAGCAGGCGGGCGCGACAATCCTGGTGAGCTACCTGGTGTATGTTCCGTTTCATCTGACCTTTACCGCTCCCACCCAGGGTTTTCCACTGGCGATCTCGCCCGCGCGCACGGATCTGACCGAGTTCCTGGTGATCTTTGGGCTGGCCTTTGTGCCGCTGCTGGCGTTTGTGATCCGCTCAGGCCGTGCCGCAGCTGCCGAGCAGACCGAGCGCCCGGTCTGGCCATTCTCGCCGCTGGTAACTGCGATGAGCCTGCTGGTGCTGCTGCCGCTGGGACGGCTGGTCGGCTGGCCGCTATTCGCGCTGCTGCCGCTGGCGCTGTGGGCCGGAGCAACCGCCTACACCTGCCGCCGACAGCCCGCGACGGCCTTTGCGCTGTGGCTGTTTGCTGTCGGCGCGCTGGTGGTGTGGGGCGTGGATCTGCTGTATCTGCGCGATAGCTACGGTAGCCCACGCATGAATACGATCTTCAAGTTCTTCTATCAGGTCTGGCTACTGTGGGGCATGCTGGCGGCCTACGCGCTGTGGGCGCTGGTGCAGCGCATTCGCTGGACGAGCCTGGTATGGCTGGTGCCGTTTCTCGCGCTGCTGGCAGGATCGCTGGTCTATCCCGCGCTGGCTCCCGCCGATACTCACGCCGCCGAGCCGATCGATGGGCTGGCTTACCTGCGCCAGAATCAGCCCGGCGAGTCGGCCGCGATCGATTGGATTCGCGCCAACACTCCCGGCGACGCGGTTGTGCTGCAAGCGCCGGGCAAGCCCTACGATTCTGGTACAGCCCGGGTTGCCAGCGCTACCGGCCGTCCCACGGTGATCGGCTGGACGCAGCACGAGGGCTTGTGGCGTGGCGGTCAGCCCGAGGCGCGCGACGAGGTTCCGACTCGTGAGCAGGATGTGGCCACGATTTACACCACGACCGATGCGCAGCAGGCGCAGAATCTACTGCAAAAATATGGCGTTGATTATGTGTACGTTGGCCCCAACGAGCAAACGCTGACCAATGAGCGCGCCGCGCCGCCGGAGGCACTGACCAAGTTCGACGGCTGGATGCAGCGCGTGTTCGAGCAGGACGGCGTGATCATCTACGGGCCGCGCTAGCAGGCTGACTTTTCGGCTACACGCTGCGTTCGGCACGATCTCAATCAGCGCGCGTAGCGCTCGATTCACTGATTCAGAATCTGGAAAATAGGCGAACACATCGGGATCAAGCACGACGGTTCGGGGTGGAGGAACATGTTCTTCCTCGACGATCGAGCCGTCGGCTCTGTGGATATGCACTGTGTATCCACTGTGATACGCCAGACGGTGTTTGCCTCGTACACCTTCAGAAAAATCGTACTCTGGTTGCATTTCCCCTGATTCATCAAAGGATGCGCTAGATTCCTCGTTGCTCATATTGCTGCCGTTCTGCTGCTTACTGCTGAACAGCATACAACACCTCTTTAGAAAACCTCAGCCGCATTCTCGCCTGAAACTCGTCCAAAATACCTATTGACTCCTGCGTGCTCCGGGTGTAATCTTTGATTGACCAATCAATCAAGGAAGAACAAGCGCAATGCCACCACGGGACGAGCAAGATTACGAGAATCGCCGACAGCAGATCATCGACGGGGCGCTACACGTTTTTGCCGACAAAGGCTTTGAGCGCGCGACCAATAAAGACATCGCCGAGGCTGCCGGGATCGGCTCTGCTGGGCTGATCTATCACTACTTCAAAGACAAAAGCGATCTGCTGCGCCAGGTTGTCGAGCAGCGCGCGCCCGTGCTCAAGCTGCTCAACGACACCGAGCCGCTGCTGGATCAGCCGCCGCGCGAGGCGCTCAAGATCTTCGGCAGGGCGTTTGTAGATACGATGACCAATCAGGCCGCGATCGGGCTGTTCAAGATCATCCTCGGCGAGGCGATTCGCCGGCCGATGGTCGCGGACATGATCAACACCATCGGGCCGGGACGCGCCTTTGCGTTTCTGCGTGGCTATCTCCAGCGCCAGATGGACGTCGGAAATCTTCGCCAGATGGACGCCGGCGCAGCTGCGCGCAGCTTCATCGGGCCGCTGCTGGCGTTTGTGATGATGCGCGAAGTCTTTCGCCAGCCGGATTCGCTATCGCTCAGCCCGGAGGAAATGGTCGAGACGGCAGTCACGATCTTTCTTGAAGGTATGGAGCATACAAAAGATTAGGCTCTGTAGACGCCACCGATCGGCAATCGTTTTCGCTCACAGCCGTGAGCATTTTTTAGACGCTCATATTGATTGACCAATCAATCAAAAGGAGAACGACGATGGTTCTCGATACCACTTCCACCACGGCCCAGCGTAAGCACGAGATCCTGGATAGCCAGCAGACCACCTGCTGTGTTGTCGGCGGCGGACCGGCAGGCATGATTCTGGCGTATCTGCTGGCGCGGCAAAACGTGCCGGTCATTCTGCTGGAAGCCCACAAAGACTTCGATCGGGATTTTCGCGGCGATACGATCCATCCGTCGGTGATGGAAAACCTCGACGAGCTAGGACTGGCCGAGCGGCTGCTTCAGCTGCGCCACACCAAGATCCGCAACATCGCGCTGCCAACCGGCAACGGCTCGGTCACGCCGATCGATTTCGGGCCGCTCAAAGTCAAGTATCCCTACATCACGCTGATACCGCAATCCGAATTTCTCGACTTTATGGCCGCCGAGGCGCGGCATTTGGCTAGCTTCAAGCTGATCATGGGCGCGCGCGTCGAGGAGCTGATCGACGAGGGCGGCGTTGTGCGCGGCGTGCGCTACCAGAGCGGCGACGGCTGGCACGAGATCCGCGCCACGCTGACGGTCGCGGCGGATGGTCGCTTCTCGCGGCTGCGTCGGCTATCCGGGCTGGAAGCGATCACCACGTCGCCGCCGATGGATGTGCTCTGGTTCCGCCTGCCACGAAAGCCAACCGAGCCCGAAGGAGCAATGGCTCGGGTTGGTCCTGGCCGGCTGATGGCGATGCTCAACCGCTGGGAGCAGTGGCAGATCGCCTATGTGATTCCCAAAGGCTCGTTTCACAGCCTGAAAGAGGCCGGCATCGAGGCGCTGCGCCAGTCGATCGTGGAGCTGGCGCCGGAGCTGGCCGATCGCGTGGATTGCTTGAAGGACTGGAAGCAGATTGCGCTGCTGTCGGTCGCGGCGGATCGGCTGCCGCAGTGGTATCGTCCCGGCCTGCTGCTGATCGGCGATGCGGCGCATACCATGTCACCGGTTGGCGGCGTCGGCATCAACTATGCGATCCAGGATGCGGTGGCGGCGGCAAATATTCTGACCGCGCCGCTCAAAACTGGACGGCTACATCTAAGCGATCTGCGGGCGGTCCAGCGCCGTCGTGAGTTTCCCACGCGTTTCATCCAGACGATCCAATCGATCATCCAGCAGCGCGTCGTCGCCAACGTGTTCGATCTGAACAAGCAGCCCAAGCTGCCGGGCCTGCTGCTGTGGCTGTTGCAATTCCGCTTTGTACGCTCGATCCCGGCGCGTGTGATGGGCATCGGGCTGCGACCTGAGCATGTGCAGCTACAGGAGGTCGCGCCGACTGCTGCACGTCCGGCGTAGCGTCTCGGCTCTACAACCAGGCGATCATCAGGGCTGCTGCACGTCGAGATAGCGTGCGCTCATCCATCCTTCAACGCTGCCTGAGCGCACGTTATACCACTCACGATCGTCGGCCTGGACAGAAGCTGTACACAATATATCAACCCGATTTCCACGCGCAATAGCCGCCAGTTGCTGAGAGCTGCGCGTCGGTTCTGCACGGAGCGCCAATGCTTCTACCTCTTTGACTACGGCGCTCCCACAAGTTGATCCGGGCACGGGTGCTATGGAGGGAGCAACTGCCGGTCCTGCCTCCGCTAGATCCGAGCTGAAGCCAGGCGCTGACAAGGTAGTTGCACTCGTTGGCTGCGGAGCCGGAGATTGCGCGAGTGCTCCGAAAGTAAACAATCCTGGCTGCGAGGCTACATAGACGAACAGATACCACCACAGGCCAAACATAGAGCCAGCCGTTATGCTCACGCTAAACAGCACCAGCACCAGCGCTCCGGCCGCTGAGCCGCCATGACGAAGGTGAAAAAAGATCGCGAAAACAATAGACAGTACTGCGCCAGCGCCAAGCATAGCGCCGAGTGTACCCTGGAGCAACTGCGGGGAGATAAAGGCCAGAATAGCAGCGCATCCAATGCAGGATACCAGCATTCCTAGCATTTCGTCACGACCGCGAGCAGCCTCCCGCCGGGCTCGTCGTGTTGTCATGCTACACTCCTTCTGGAACAAGTCGAGAGGATGTAAGCATAAGCAAGTACATGATGCGTGCTAATAGCACGTAAGTCCAGAGAACCACAGGCAAACGGACGGGAAAAACCAAACTGCATCACAATCGATTAAACCAACGAGCGCGCGACTCATGTCACGCGCTCAGCTTTGGCTTCTTGCTCAGTCTGCAATCTATGATTGGAGCCGCTTGAGAACGATCGTTATGTTGACCGTGCCGCCGTGCTCGCCACGCTGTGTCGATGGAGCCATGCCCACAACTTCCCAGCCTTCCGTGCCGCACATGTTGAGATAATCATGGATCGGCGGTCCTGCGGTGCCACCCAAAAATCCCACCGATCCAAGCTGCTGCCCGTTGGCGGAGAGAATTGTTTCGTTGCGAGCGATCAGCACCAGATATTCCCAGCGTTGCATGTTCCTTCTCCTGC
Organism: Herpetosiphonaceae bacterium; assembly: GCA_036401895.1. GTDB lineage: Bacteria > Chloroflexota > Chloroflexia > Chloroflexales > Kallotenuaceae > LB3-1. The sequence continues at coordinate 10,831 of DASWTW010000404.1, forward strand.
GTTGAATGATGAGCATCGATGGTGTGAGCCACAGGTCTCTACGAACATCGCGGCGCGGCGTTTCATATCAGGCGCTGCTCTCGATCCGTCAGCCAGGAGTTGCCCAAGAGATCAGCCCGCTAGGAGCTTTGGCGTAGCCGCGCGTAAACATGCGACCACTCTTCCAGGCTCAACGTCTCGGCGCGACGAGCCGGATCGATGCCGGCAGCTTCGAGCACACGCAGCACCTGATCCTTCTCGATTTTGATACCCATCGAGGCCAGCCCACCCGGCAGCGCGTTGGACAGCTTTTTGCGCGCCTGAAGGAATCCGGCTTTGATCGTGCGGAAGAACGCGTCGACATCATCGACCTGCACGGCCGGCTGAGCACGCCGCCGCAGCCGCAGCACTGCCGAATCCACCTTGGGCGCGGGAACAAACGACGAAGCCGGCACGCGCGCCACGATCTCGGGCTCGGCGTAAAACTGCACCGAGTGCGCCAGCACGCTCATATCAGGCGGCCGCGCGGCGATGCGCGCGGCAACTTCCCACTGCACCATAATCACCAGCAGCTCAGGCGCGGGCGCTGCTTCCAGGAAGTGCCGGATGATCGCCGATGTGATCTGATAGGGCAGATTGGCAACAACTTTGTAGGCGGGAGCAGCACCAGCGCCCAGCGCCTCGACGAGATCGACGCGCATCACATCGGACTGGATCACGGTCAGACTCGGTGTCTGCGCAAACTCATCGCGGAGCCGTGCCGCCAGCCGCTTATCCAGCTCAATCGAGATCACGCGGCCTGCATGCTGGACCAGCTCGTAGGTCAGCACGCCCAGGCCCGGCCCCACCTCGACAACCGTATCGTCAGGCGTGAGCATGGCCGCATCGACGATCTGCTGGAGCGCCTGCGGATCGACGAGAAAGTTCTGTCCCAGCTCGCGGCTAGGTCGCAGATCGAGCGAGTTGAGCGCCGCGCGGACGCGGCCGGGTAAGATATAAGGATTATTCATAATTTAAGAACAAAGAATCAAGAACAGAGAACAAAAAGTAAAGCCAAGAACCAAGAACTGAGAACCAACGAGAAGAACAAACGACAGAACAAGCAAACAAAAAGTAGCTTTTCTCCCCTCTCCTGCGGCGGCGGGAGAGGGGACGGGGGTGAGGGCCTGTTCACCAAGAACCAAAGATCAAAGGCTTGCAGTTTCTCTACTCGTTTGTTCTTTGTTTGCCTGTTCTTTGTTCTTCTCCTATCCTCGGCACATCATAGGCGACCAGCGGATTGCGACACGGTGCGCCGAACGAGTACTCGGCAAGTTTCGCGCCGAGGTCAAAGACGCCAGCCCAGAGCGTAGAGCTGAACTCGCGATGACAGCAGACGCCGTTCTCGTGGTCGGAGATCGCGTCGAGCGTGGCGTTCCAGCCATCGCCCCAGCGCGCGCCGACCGCCTCAAGCGCCGCCTTGCGCCGCCGCGACTCGGCGGTTGGACGCCGTCCCTGGAAGCGCGCCAGCGACGGCGACTCGTAGTGATTGGTCACGGCCAGCACATCATCGCCGTCACGACGCTGCACCGGCTCTCCGGGATAGCACTCCAGCGCGATCAGCGCGCCCGACGGATCGGCCACGGTGTAGTTGAAGCTCGCCAGATGCGGCACGCGCATAATCAGCTCTGCGGCCTCCTCGGCCGTCCGGCAGCACTGAAGCGCCAGCCGCAGCACCAGATGATAGGGCACGCCCGGCGCGACAGTCGCGGGTCGATCCGCCATCACTTTATGCAGCGCGACGAACAATCCATGCTCGTTGAGACCATCGTAGCGCCCACCGGCCAGCCCGCCGTTCATGCCGACATGCGCGAAGCCCTGGTCTGGCCGGGTCACCAGCAGATGCCGGGTGCGCATCCGCACGTAGAAATCATAGGTGCGGCCGGTCAGCACACGGCCATCGTAGCCGCGCCACGCAACCGCCGAGCAGCCATGCGGCAAGCTGCCGGCTCGCACAAACAAGCCTTGCTCAGGCCGTAGATCCAGGCCATCGGCGAAGGTGGCCAGCTCATCCCACAGCCACGGCGCGATCTCCCCGACGATCGACGCGCAGCCTTGCAAAAACGCGTAATCTTCTTCCCAGGGCCAGGCGCGAAACGGCGACGGCACCCGCCGCAGCATCCGCGCCATGACCGCGCCGATCTCGGCTCCCGCGCCGCCCAGCTGGACGATGCGATAGTCCGACAAGCGTTCGTGTTCCAGATCGTTCATAGATTAATCTTGAGCCGTTTTTAGAGCGCCGTCAAAATATCGGGCTGGTCGTCGGTGATCGCGATCGTGTGCTCGAACTGCGCCGACAGCGACCGATCCGCCGTGCGTACAGTCCAGCCGTCGGGCATGAGCCGCGTGGCAGCTTTGCCGACGTTGATCATCGGCTCGATCGTAAAGACCATGCCCGGCTGTAGCTTCAGGCCGCTGCCCATCTTGCCGATATGCGGCACCGTCGGCGGCTCATGTAGCGAGCGACCAACGCCGTGACCGGTCCACTCGCGCACCACCGAAAATCCTTGCGCCTCGGCGTGCTGCTGAATTATCGCGCCGATGTCGCCCAGATGCTTACCGGGCAGCGCCTGCTCGATGCCGAGATCCAGACATTGCTTGGTAACTTCTACCAGCCGCTGGGACTGACCGCTGAGCTTGCCGACGCCATATGTCACGCACGAGTCGCCGACCCAGCCGTTGAGCAGCACGCCGATGTCGATACCGACGATGTCGCCTTCGCGCAGCCGCTCCTTGCCGTTCGGGATGCCGTGGCAGATCACGTCGTTGATTGCGACGCAGATCGTGGCGGGAAAGGCCGGGCGCGACATCTGCCCGCGATTGCCGCGCACCTCGCCATAGCCTTTATAGATCGGGGACGCGCCCTTGCTGCGGATGTATTCTTCGGCGATGCGATCCAGCTCTCCGGTCGTCACGCCAGGAACCACATACTCGCGCAGCACCTCGAATGTTTCCGCAACGAGCCGTCCAGCATCGCGGAGCTGCGCGATCTGCTGACGAGATTTCAATGTCACAGCCATGCGAACCTCACAAACCGGCAGATCAGTGCGATCGCCGGGAATCCTCCAGATTGAGGGAATGTTACTGCTGAGCGGCGCCGGGCTTGATCAACCACAGCTCAGTCTGCGGCGGAGCCAGCCAGCGCGGGCCGTCGTCCTCGACCACGATCTCTTCTTCCAGGCCAAGATAGCCGCACGACGTTTGCACGCCACACTCCAGCGTATAAACCGAGCCCGGCTCGACGTTGGCGTACGGCGTGCGACCATAGCGATCCCAGCGTGGCCCGAGCAGCGCGCCGCCGTCATGCACTGCCCGCCCGACGCCATGACCCAGCGCGTGCTGATACTCGGGCAGTCCAGCCTCACGAAAGACCGCGCGGCCAATCTCGTCGACTTCCCAGCCCTGCACGCCCGGCCGAATAAACTCGAACGCGCGCTGGATCGCCGTGCGCACCGTCAGCCAGGCCTGCCGCACATCTTCGGGCGGCTCGGTCTCGTCGGGCCGCAGCACATACCACATGCGCTGCTGATCCGAGCAGTAGCCGTCGCGCTGAACGCCAAAATCGATATGCACCAGATGGCCGGGCTGGATCGTCAGCGCCGTGGGCGTGCTATGCCCAATCGGCGAGTCCGGCCCGGTGTTGACGATCGGGCAGGCGTCCCACGGCCAGGCGGTGCCCATGCCGCGCTCGATCGTCTCGGCGTGCATCACATCGGCAATCTCGCGCTCGCTAACGCCGACCGCGATCAGCTGCTCAGCGCGGCGAAAGATCTCATCCGCCGCCTCAACCGCCGACAGCAGCAGCGCCTGCTCGCCTACAGTCTTTTGCGAGCGCAGGCTGGAAACCAGCTCATGCGCCGAGACCAGCCGAACGCCATAGGGCGTGTCTTTGAGCAGTTCCAGCAGCCGTAGATACATGCCGTAGCGCAGGCCATCGGCGGCGACTTCGCTGGTCGAGTAGTTGATCGCGATTCGCTGCGGATCGAGCGAGGCCAGCGCATCACGCAGCTGCTCGCCGATGCCTGCATCGTAGCCGAGCACCGTGCTGAACAGGCCCGTATCTTCGACCGGCTGCATATCGTAGCGCCCAACGATTGCTACGCGCGTACCGTTGCGGTCGATTAGCAGCACAGACTCCCAGGTCACATCAAAAGGCGCGATCAGCCTCATCGCCGGGTCGGGCGCGACTGAGGTTTCGCGCACAAAGATCAGCCAGGCGTCGATGTCCAGGCTGTTGAGCAGCGCGTGTACCTGATCTAACTTTTCGTGGTAGATGGCGAGATCGTCACTCATGCAAAGATCCTCCAGTAGCATCCTCATTCTCCTCCCGAAACAGAAGGAGAAAACACTACCAACCATTCTAGCAGAAAGCCTGTTCCCCCGCTGATCGGGTCCGTCATGCGCGCCCACGGTCTGTAGATGTATGCCGCCATCTACGACGAGGACAACGATCGCAGGCGCCGGTTTATGCGCCCCAGCGGCTTTACCGATCTCCTGGCGGCCCGGCAGTAGCTTACAGGCAGATCTAGCGTTTATCTATATAATCGACTGCTCTCGATAAGAATCGATTGCAGAGTTTTTGCCGGATATGCTATAGTGTCACATAAGGCTGCATCCCCTGACCTGCACCAGCACACATTAGTAACGATCGATTGTAGAAGGAGGTGAATGTTCACCGCCCGACGCAGAATCCCGGTCGTGCGTCAGCGCGCTCACCGCACGCTGCCTGTTAGGTAGCGCCGTTCGTCCTGAGATCAGCGTAGTCTCAGCTCAACAGAAGGAGGGCTCGTCATGCCTATGAAACGGCTTCTGGTTCTTGCGATCATCGTCTTATTCGGCGTGCTGGTTCCGGTCGCTTCCGCCGACGAAATTTCAAACACTAAAAGCTTTCGCAAGGGTGTAACCGTCGAGGCGATCCGCCAGCATCAGGCCGCGCTCCAGGCGATCGCCAACGCCAACAACGGCACGCGTCTGGCCGGCACTTCCGGCTATGATGCCTCGGCACAGTACGTCTACGATCAGGCGCGCGCTGTCGGCTATAACGTCAGCTTCCAGGAATTCCAGTTCCTGCTGGTCGCCGATCGCACGCCGCCGGTGATGCAGCAGCTTTCGCCGACACCTGTCACCTATGTCAACGGCGTAGACTTTGCGACGATGAACTACTCTGGCAGCGGCGATGTTACCGCGCCGCTGGTTGCCGTGGACTTGCTGGTGCCAAGCCCGGCAGAGAATAGCTCGACCAGCGGCTGCGAGGCCGCCGACTTCGCGGGCTTCCCGGCCGGCGCGATCGCGCTGGTCCAGCGCGGCACCTGCACCTATCGCATCAAATCCCAAAATGCGCTGGCGGCGGGCGCGGTCGGCGTGATCGTCTTCAACGAGGGCAACCCCGGCCGCACGGCGACGATCATTGGAACGCTGAACGCGCCGATGTTCAGCCTGCCGGTGGTCGGCATCTCGACGGCGCTGGGCAATACGCTGCGCAACGGCGTGCTCAACGGCCCGACCGGCCTGACCATGCGGCTCAGGACTGACACGATCGCCGAGATGCGCACGACGCGCAACGTGATCGCCGAGACGCGGGGCGGCAATCCCAATAGTGTGATCGTGGTCGGCGCGCATCTCGACAGCGTCAGCCGTGGTCCCGGCATCAACGATAACGGCAGCGGCTCGGCGACGATCCTGGAAGTTGCCAAGGTCTTCGAGCGCCAGGATCGCGATCCGCGCAACAAGGTACGCTTCATCTGGTTCAGCGCCGAAGAGCACGGTCTGATCGGCTCGCAGTACTATGTCGATAACCTCAGCGCCGCCGAGCACGCCAGGATCAAGCTGAATCTCAACTTCGACATGATCGGCTCGCCCAACTTTGTGCGCTTTGTCTATGACGGCGACAACTCGGCGTTTGCGCCACCCAATGCAACCCAGGGACCACCAGGATCGGGCGAGATCGAGCGCGTTTTCCGCGATTATTTCGCCTCTCAGGGTCTAGCCGTCGAGCCGACGCCGTTCAACGGACGCTCGGACTACGGCCCGTTTATCACGGACGGCATCCCGGCGGGCGGTCTCTTCACCGGCGCGGAAGGAGTTAAGACGGCGGCGCAGGCTGCGGTCTACGGCGGCACCGTCGGCCAGCAGTTCGATCCCTGCTACCATCTGGCCTGCGATACCTTCGACAACAACAGCAACGTCGTGCTGGATCAGATGTCGGATGCGGTCGCGCACGCCGTGCTGCACTTCGCCAAGCGCAACCTCACGAACCAGCCGCTGGTCAATCCGGCGGTCGTGCCCGATGCCGGCGACGGCGGTGGCGGCGGCCTCCACGACGACGACCACCATCCTACCGATCGGTAGCCAGCACGTCACACAAGCCTGAGACGAAACGGGAATGGTCATGCGCCATTCCCGTTTTGTGTGCCTGCCAGGACCAAGCCCGTCGGTGGTACAATCGCACGGCCGGCAAGCAGCATGGGAGGAATAGATGACCGCTTATTGTCCGTCCGATACACGCTACGAATCGATGCGCTACAACCGCAGCGGGCGCAGCGGGCTCAAGCTGCCCGCGATCTCGCTGGGCCTGTGGCACAACTTTGGCGGCGTTGACACGCTCACGAACAGCCGCGACATGATCCTGCGCGCGTTCGATCTTGGCATCACGCACATCGATCTCGCCAACAACTACGGGCCGCCGCCAGGCTCAGCCGAAGAAACGTTTGGTCAGATTCTGCGCCAGGATCTGCATGCCTACCGCGACGAGCTGATCATTTCGACCAAAGCCGGATACCTGATGTGGCCGGGGCCGTACGGCGAGTGGGGCTCGCGCAAATATTTGATCGCCAGTCTGGACCAGAGCCTCAAGCGCATGGGGCTGGACTACGTGGATATTTTCTACCATCACCGGCCCGATCCCGAGACGCCGCTGGAAGAAACCATGGGCGCGCTCGATCACATCGTGCGCAGCGGCAAGGCGCTCTACGTCGGCATCTCGTCGTACTCGCCCGAGGATACACGTAAGGCCGCCGCGATTCTACGCCAGATGGGCACGCCCTGCCTGATCCACCAGCCGAGCTACAACATGTTCAATCGCTGGGTCGAGGATGGGCTGCTGGATGCGGTGCGCGACGAGGGCATGGGCTGCATCGTCTTCTCGCCGCTGGCGCAAGGGCTGCTCACCGACAAGTATCTGAAGGGCATTCCCGAAAGCTCGCGCGCGGCCAAGCCCCACGGCTTCCTTCAGCCGGATCAGATCACCGACGAGAAGATCGCGCAGATTCAGCGTCTGGGCGAGGTAGCCCGCGCGCGCAGCCAGACGATCGCGCAGCTGGCGCTGGCCTGGGTGCTGCGCCATGCCGAGGTCACATCGGCGCTGATCGGCGCGAGCAAAGTTTCGCAGATCGAGGATGCCGTAGGAGCGCTGCAAAATCTCAGCTTCTTCGAGGACGAGCTGGCGACGATCGAGGAGATTCTGGCGGGCTAAGATCGCGTGCAACAGATCCACGGCATAGAACGTAGAAACCAGCAGTTCAGCACAGCCAATTCAAAGGAGCGCTCATATGGCCGAGGCGATCTACGATCGACAGGATCAGCTGCAAAAAGTTGCGGAGGCGTGTCTTCCGGGCGAGACGATCGAGGCGGTTTTTGACATGAAGGGCGGCGGCACCGGCTTTGTCGGCATCACGACGAAGCGCGTGATCGTGTACGACAAAGAGTTCTTGCGCAAGAACAAGGCGGTCGTGTCGATTCCCTACAGCCGCATCACCTCGATCGCGACTGATGACGAGTCCGGGCTTTTTACCGGGCGCGGCTTCTTTGGCAGCAGCAAGGTGACGATCACGTTCAGCGGCGGCAGCTACGAGTTCGAGTTTCGCGGCGCCGATAAGGCGCACACCGCCCACAACCTGATCCTGTCGCACATGGTGTAGGCGGGCCTGGGTAGGCCCTCACCCCTGGCACTCACGTGCCTTCCCCTCTCCCGTCGCGACAGGAGAGGGGTTTTACATTGCAACCGATGAATCGCAGGATTGCGTCGATGATGTGTCTCAGGCCAGATAAATCACGCCTCTACAAAGCACTGCATCTCATCACTGCTTTAGAAAACCAAACCCCTCTCCTACGGCAGTGGGAGAGGGGTCGCCCGCAGGCGGGGGTGAGGGCCAGTTGGGTGAGGGCCAACCGCCTAGTATGTCGGCCGCTCCGGCTGGTCGTCGGGCGTGGCGTGGTGCGATTCCTTGCGCAGCTCGCGGAACTTGTCGCGGTCGTAGCGCAGAATCGGGCGACGCGCAGCACCAACCTCGTCCAGACGTCGCACCGGCGCGGTGGTCGGAGCGTTGCGCAGGATCGAAATATCCTCCGCCGCCTCGCGCGCGATCTTGATCATCGCGTCGATGAACGCATCCATGTTGCGCTTGGTCTCGGTCTCGGTCGGCTCGATCATGATCGACTCAGGCACCGAGATCGGGAAGTAGACCGTCGGCGGGTGGAAGCCGTAGTCGATCAGCCGCTTGGCGATGTCGAGCGTCTTGGCCTGCGGCGCTTCCTTGAGCTGGCCTTTGAGCACCACCTCATGCATGCACGTGCGATCGTAGGCGACCGGATAAACCTGCTGGAGCTTCACGCGCAGATAGTTGGCGTTGAGCACCGCGTTCTCGCTGACCTCTTTGAGACCGGCCGCGCCCAGCGTGCGGATGTAGGTCCAGGCGCGCACCAGCATGCCGAAGTTGCCCCAGAACGACTTGACCCGTCCAACCGAGCGCTCGGGCTGCTCAAAAACGTAGTCATCGCCCGTCTTCGTCACAATCGGACCCGGCAGATATTTTGCCAGTTCCTGGATGCAGCCGACCGCGCCGGAGCCTGGGCCACCGCCGCCGTGGGGCGTGGTGAACGTTTTGTGCAGATTGTAGTGCATGAAGTCGAAGTCCACGTCGCGTGGCTTGACGATGCCCAGGATCGCGTTAAAGTTCGCGCCGTCGCCGTACATCAGGCCGCCCGCCTCGTGGACCAG
>DASWTW010000405.1:0-4252 GCA_036401895.1 Herpetosiphonaceae bacterium
CCAGCGGCTGGTCTCGGATCGTGGCAGCTTCAGCGAGCTGTTTATTCGGGTCGGCCTGGTGCCCGATGGCGGCGGCACTTATCTGCTGCCGCGCATCGTCGGGGTGGGCCGCGCGCTCGAAATGATGTGGACCGGACGCACCGTCGAGGCCGACGAGGCGCTGCGGATCGGTCTGGCCAACGTGTGCTTCCCCGCCGAGCGCTTCGCCGAAGATGTACAGAAGTACGCGGCCCGGATCGCGCAGCAAGCGCCGCTGGCGCTGACACGCGGCAAACGCGCGGTTCAAGCTTCGCTTGACGGCAGCTACGCCGAGGCGCTTCAACGCGAAGCGCAGTATCAGCGTGAGATCTTCGCCAGCGAGGACGGCTGGGAAGGCTTTCGCGCGTTCAACGAGAAGCGCAGGCCGGTGTGGAAGGGGAAGTAGGGGAAAACCTAGAACCTAGAACCCAGAACCTAGAACCGGGGACGAACAAAGAGCAAAGAACAAAGTACCGCCCTTCCCCTCGCCTATGCCGAAGGCAATGGGAGAGGGGGTGCCCGCAGGGCGGGGGTGAGGGCCTGTTAAAACCTAAACTCGGCGCGTGTACAAGGAGACGAAGATGCTCAATCTAGCGATGGTCATCGAAGATCATGCCCAGAAACGACCGGACCGCGAGGCAGTCGTATTTCAAAATATGCGCCTGACGTACGGCCAGCTTAACGCAATGGCCTGTCAGATCGCGAATGGTCTCGTGGCGCGGGGCATCCAGCCCGGCGATAAAGTTGCTCTGTCGTGTCTCAACCTGCCGTTCTTTCCCATCGCCTACTACGGCATCCTCAAGGCCGGAGCGGTCGTCGTGCCGCTCAACGTGCTGCTCAAGCCCCGCGAGATCGCCTACCATCTCAAGGACTCCGACGCCAGGGCTTACCTGTGCTTCGAGGGCACGGCTGAGCTGCCGCTGGGCCAGATGGGTTACGCCGGCTTTCAGGAGGTTGAGAGCTGCGAGCATTTCTTCCTGATGACAGCCAATCCCGCCGCGCCATCGCCGATTGAGGGCACGCAGACGCTGGGCATGCTGATGCATAATCAGCCGCCGACCTGCGTAACCGTCGCGCGCTCCTCCGAAGATACCGCCGTGATCCTGTACACCTCGGGCACCACCGGCTTTCCCAAAGGCGCTGAGCTGTCGCACAGCAACATGCTGCTCAACGCGATCGTTTCCCGCGACCTGCACGCGATGGACCCGACGCGCGATCGCAATATGGTCTTGATCGCGCTGCCGCTCTTCCACTCGTTCGGCCAGACCTGCCAGATGAACGCCGGCCTGTATCACGGCTCGACGCTGGTGCTGGTGCCGCGCTTCGACGCCGCCCAGGTTATCGACGCGATGCTCAAGGAAAAGGTCAACTTCTTCTCGGGCGTGCCGACCATGTTCTGGGGCCTGCTCAACTATGCCCAGCAGAACCAGGTCGATACCGCGTCGATCGCCGAGCATCTTGAGCTGTGCTCATCGGGCGGCTCGGCCATGCCGGTTGAAGTGCTGAACGCCTTCGAAAAAACCTTCAACGTGAAGATCCTCGAAGGCTACGGCCTGTCCGAAACCTCGCCGGTCGCGACGTTCAACCAGCTGGGCCTGGAGCGCAAAGTCGGCTCGATCGGGCTGCCGGTCTTCGGCACCGAGATCCGCATCGTGGACGATCAAGATCAGGACGTGCCGGTCAACGAGCCGGGCGAGATCCTGATCCGTGGACACAACGTGATGAAGGGCTACTACAAAAAGCCCGAGGCCACGGCGGAAGCGCTGCGCGGCGGCTGGTTCCACACCGGCGACATCGCCCGGCGCGACGAAGACGGCTATATCTTCATCATGGATCGTGTCAAAGATATGATCCTGCGCGGCGGCTTCAACGTGTATCCGCGCGAGGTCGAAGAGTTCATGCTGACACATCCGGCGGTCTCGATGGCGGCGGTGATCGGCGTGCCCCACGAGTCGCTGGGCGAGGAGGTCAAGGCGTTTGTGATTCGCAAGCCTGGCGCGGAGGTCAGCGAGGACGAGCTAGTATCCTGGTGCAAAGAAAACATGGCCTCCTACAAGTATCCGCGCACAATCGAGTTCCGCGATCAGCTGCCGATGACGGCGACCGGCAAGATTCTCAAGCGCGAGCTGCGCGAGGCCAAAGAGGCTTAGCGCGTGGCGGCAGGAGAAACAGAGCAAATCTATGACCAGCTCAGCAACATCGACGATCAAAGAGCGGCTTAACTGGGAGATCACGCCTGAGCTGTACCAGCAGATCCGGCGACTCTGGATCAAACATTCGATCGCCGAGGACAAGCGCGATCTCGACGGTCTGATCGCGACGCTGGCCGAGGATTGCGTGTATGAGATCGTGCCGACCGGCCAGCGCTGGGAGGGCCACGACGGCGCGCGCACCTTCTACACAACCTTTCTCGGCGCGTTTCCCGACGTAAAGTTCAACCTGACCGACATCGTGATCGGGCCGCAGGGCGTGATCGAGGTCGCGGATATGAGCGGCACGCACGACGGGCCGTGGGAAGGCATCGCGGCGACGGGGAAGCAGATCGCATGCCAGATCATGATCTATTTTCCCTGGAATCCGGCGGCGGCCAAGTTTGCCGGCGAGAAGGTTTATCTCGACTATCACACCTTGATGAGCCAGATTCAGGCGTAGCTCAATCATAACAACGGAGCGCAGGCAGCTTTTGCTGGCATTTGCCGCAGGCTGCCTGCGTTTGTGTACAACTGAAAGGATTAAAAATGACGTATTCCATAGTCGCATACGACGCCACAACCCAGCAGCTCGGCGTAGGAGTCCAGACGCACCAGCCGTCGGTGGGCGCGGGCGTGCCGTGGGTCAAAGCCGGCGTCGGCGCGATTGCCACGCAGTCGGTGACCAATCGCAGTTTCGGGCCGCTAGGGTTGGAGCTACTGTCGGGTGACCTGAGCGCCGAGCAAACCCTGGCCGCGCTGCTGGCTAGCGATCCTGACGCCGCGCTGCGACAGGTTGCGGTCGTGGATCGCGAGGGCCGAGTGGCGGCGCATACCGGCGCACGCTGTATTCCCTTCGCGGGTCATCGGCTGGGAAACGGCTACAGCGTTCAGGCCAACATGATGCTGCGTGATACCGTTCCCGACGCGATGGCAGCTGCCTTCGAGGCCGCGCAAGGGTCGCTGATGGAGCGGCTGCTGGTGGCGCTGGAAGCTGCCGAGGCCGAGGGCGGCGATATTCGCGGCGCGCAGTCGGCGGCGCTGCTGGTGCTGAGCAGCAATCCTGGCCCCGACTGGCACAACGTCGTCTGCGATCTGCGGGTGGACGATCATGTCACGCCGCTGGCTGAGCTGCGACGGCTGGTGGAGCAGCGACTCGCGGATCGGCTGAGCGACGAGGGCGAGGAGCAGGCCAGGCGCGGCGAGATCGAGGTGGCGATCGCAACTTTTGCCGAGGCCCGCGCCCGCAGTCACGATCCAAGTGAGCTTCAGTTCTGGCAGGCGATGATCCTGGCCGACGAGTGCCAGCGCTTCGACGAGGCGCGCAAACTGCTGCGCGATCTCGTGTCTCGTGAGCCGCAGTGGCGCGAGCTGGTCGGCCGTCTGGTTCCGGCGCAGCTGATCAAGCCCGAGACGGCGGAGCGGCTGCTGGCCGAGGAAGGCTCGTAAGCGCTGCTGTCAGGTAGCAGGCGCGCACAGGTGCGTAGTGGGCTACCAGAGCTACCCCAAAGAATTGGGTAAAGCGACGAGCCGCTGCTGCGTAGCGCGGGTCTCGGGATGATCGCGGCCGAGGCGCAGCTCAAAAATGGCCAGCGCTCGCCGCAGACGATCCAGCGACTCCACAGCTGCACCTTGAGCATACAGCACCAGCCCCAGCTGATACAGACTCCGCGCTGTGTCGCGATGCTCAAGCCCAAATGCCCGCTCTCGGACCGCCAATGCCTGCTCGTGATAGCTTCGCGCTCGCGTATGATCGCCCTGGAGCCTGTGCATCACGCCCATGTTATGCATGCTCCATGCCGTATCCAGATGTTCGCGCCCAAGCGTTCGCTCCCGAATGCCCAGCGCCTGCTCGTGGCACTCACGTGCTCGCTCGTATTCGCCCTGAGCTCGCCAGACCATACCGAGATGATGCAGGCACCAGGCCGTCTCTGGATGCTCGCGTCCCAGCGCTCGTTCGCGGATCGACAACGCCTGCTCGTGATATTCTCGCGCTTGATCGTGCTCGCCCTGAAGCCTCAGAATGACACCTAAGCCGTTCAGAC
>DASWTW010000406.1:0-27538 GCA_036401895.1 Herpetosiphonaceae bacterium
TGGCCGCTCCCGTCGCCGTTCCAACTATCGATATCGCCGCCGCACGCGCGCTGCCGCTGGGCAGCACCGTGACGGTTAAAGGCGCGGTCACCGTGCCGTCAGGCGTGTTCAGCTCCAGCACCTTCGATCAGGGCTTCGCGATCCAGGACCGTAGCGGCGGTATCTATGTCAGCATCGCCACTAATCTGGGATTGGCGCTGCGCCGACAGGTGCGCGTAACCGGTCAGCTGGCCGAGAGCTTCGGTCAGCTGATCCTCGTCGTCGCTAGCCCCGCCGATATCAAGATCCTGGACACCGGGCCAAAGGTCGCGCCGCAGTCGCTGTCCACCGGCGCGATCAGCGAGGCGACCGAGGGGCTGCTGGTCACGGTCGGTGGGACGATCACGCGGATTGTCGTCGATCTGCCCTACGGCTACCAGGTGTTCATCGATGACGGCAGCGGCGAAACCCAGGTCTTCGTGTGCGCCTCGGCCGATATCGACGTGAGCGGCTGGGCGGTCGGCCAGCAGCTGCAAGCAACCGGCTTCAGCGGCCAGTTCGCCGCGCAGTACGAGGTGCTCCCGCGTGGACCAAGCGATGTGCAGGTCCAGTAACGCGCCGGTATCGCCGTAACCATGTCATGAGCCGCGCCGCCGATCGGCAGAACCCAAACAAACGCTCACCCCGCACCAGTCGCGGGGTGAGCACTGCCCGGATCAGCGATAGCCTGCATCAAGGAACACATCAGAGGAACACATGAACATCACAGCCTATCCGTTATCCGATCAGGCGGTCGCGATCGAGCCAGCACTGAACGAGCCTGCCTCTACCGCCGCCGCCGAGCTGACCAAAAGCATGGCCGGCAGCCAAGCCTGGGTCGTACGCTGCCCGTATGCCGTCGAGATCACCTGGAACGGTGGGCCGGCCCCCGAGGATATCGCCATCCGGATCGAGGCACCCGCTGCCGATGTCCCGCCCTTCGTCCAAAGCTATCTCGGCGATGGGCTCGTGAGCTTTTACCCCGGCTATCAGTTCCAGACCGAAGCGCCGTATAACCTGTGGGTGCGCGGCCCGATCAACCAGCCTAAAGATGGCCTGTATCCCCTGGAGCAGATCGTCGAGACCGCCCTGCTGCCCTGCACGATCACCGTGATCTGGCAATGCACGCGCCCGCACCACACGATCCGCTTCGAGCACGGCGAGCCGTTCGGCACGATTCTGCCGTATGCCGGCAGCGCACAGGAAAGCGCAACCCTCGACGTGGTTCCGCTGGACGCCGAGGGCGATCTAGACGCCTATGAGCAGGCCTTCCAGCAATGTGTCGACAACGCCGCCGTGCAAAGCCTTTTCCAGCGCCTGGGCGCCGCTCCTGCCGCCGTCGCGCAGCCCGAGCAGACGCGTGGCAGTGAGCGCACGATCACCGCCAGCTCATGGGCGACCCAACTGACCGATCCGCCGTCGGTGAGCTGCATCTGCCCGACCTATGGCCGCGTGGCGCTGCTGGAAGAAGCGATCGAGTCCTTCTTGCGCCAGGACTACCCCGGCCCGAAGGAGCTGATCATTCTCAACGATTACGACGGGCAAACGCTGAGCTGCGATCATCCCGAGGTGCGCGTGATCAATGTGCCCAAGCGGTTTCACTCCGTGGGCGAGAAGTATAAAGCGGCGGCGGCCTTGGCGGCGCACGATCTGGTCTTTGTCTGGCACGACGACGATATCTCCCTGCCGCACCGCCTCTCCTACAGCGTGACTCACCTCGATTCCACCAAGGGCTTTTTCAAAGCCGACAAAGCCTGGTATTGGAATGACGGCACGCTCAGTGGCCCCAACGAGAATGTGTTTCACGGCGGCAGCTGCTGGCGGCGCGATCTTTTCAGCCAGGTGCAGGGCTATCCCCACATCAGCAGCGGCTACGACGTGGAGTTCGAGCAGATCTGCCGGGCCACGGCGTCGGCTGCGATCCAGGTCAACGTGATCAGGCCGACGGATGTGTACTACGTGTACCGCTGGATGGGAACCGGCTCGTATCACTTGAGCGCGATGGGCACCAACGGCCAGGAGCTGGAGCAGATCGCGGCCTATATCGCAGAGCAGGCGGCGCGCGGTGAGATTCCGCTCGGGCTGATTCAGCTTCAGCCCCAGTGGAAGCGCGAGTATGCCGCGCTGGTCCAGGAATACCTGGCCACGATGCCGGCGGCGCTGCGTGATGCTCAGGCCGAAGAAATACCGTTTCCACCGCCGTTTCATGTGATTCCGCCACCGCCGACCCTCACCGCCGAACAGCTCGATAGCCTGTTTCGGGGCGACTATCCGCTCACGATCAGCGTGATCTTGCCGGCCGCAAACGAGTCGGTGCTGCTCAAGCGCACCGTGGAGCAGTTCGTCGCGACGCTGCCGGAGCCCAGCGAGGTGATCGTCGTCGACAATGGCTCGACCGATGGCTGCGCCGACTTCCTGGACGAAGCACCGTATCCAAACGTCCAGCTGATCCGCTCGGCCGAGCCGCTGGGCGTCGCCGGGGCACGTAACCGTGGGCTGGCAGCCGCGCAGGGCGAGATCGTGGTCTTTGCCGACGCGCATATCGACCTGCCGGCCAACTGGTGGCAGCCGATCGTTGCTACGCTCAACCGGCCAGATGTGGGCGTGGTTGGGCCGGCGATCGGGGTGATGGGCAAGCCTAAGCATCCACTGACCTACGGGCAACGGGTCGCCGAGGCCAAGCTGCGGGTGGAGTGGTTGCCTAAGCACGCCGACGAGCCCTACCCGGTGCCGACACTGGGCGGCGGCTTCATGGCCATGCGCCACGACACGTTGAAGCACGCCGGCGCGTTTGATACCGGGATGCCGCAGTGGGGCTCGGAAGATCTGGAGCTGTGCCTGCGCTACTGGCTGCTGGGCTATGAGGTCTGGGTGGAGCCGTCCGTCACCGTCTTGCACTACTTCCGCAAAACGAATCCGAACAAAGCCGAGTGGTGGGCGGTCACCCACAATATGCTGCGCACGGGCCTGCTGCATCTGAGCCAGGAACGGCTGACGCGCGTGCTGGCAGCGCTTAAGGGCGACAGCAAATTCGAGCAATCGCTGGCCTACGCCGTGAGCAGCGATGTCTGGCAGAAACGGGCCGAATTTGCGGATCGTCGGGTACGCGATGACGACTGGCTATTTGAGAAGTTCGCAGATACCTGTCACCTTTAGACCTAGCGAAGGAGTGCGCGTGATGGAACGTACACCCGCCGTCAGCTGTATCTGCCCAACCTATGCTCGCCCGGAGCTACTGGAAGAGGCAATCTGCTGCTTCTTGCTCCAGGACTATCCAGGGCCGAAAGAGCTGATTGTGCTGAATGACTACGCGGAGCAGACGCTGGTGTTCGACCATCCCGAGGTGCGGGTGATCAATCTGCCGCGACGTTTCCGCACCGTTGGCGAAAAACGCAACGCAGGCGTCGCGCTGGCCTCACATGATCTGCTGTTTCCGTGGGATGACGACGACATCTATCTGCCCCATCGGCTCAGCTTCTCGATGGCCCATTTCGATCCCAAACGCGGCTTCTTCAAGCCCAACCACGCCTGGCGCTTGGACAACGGCCAGTTGCATGGCCCAGAACAGCGGCGCTTTCACGCCAGCAGTTGTTGGTCGCGGGCGTGTTTTGACGCCGTGGGCGGATATAGCTGCGAGGGCTCCGGCCACGACCGGCTGTTTGAGGAGCGGCTGGCCCATGGCTTCCCCGGTGCCATCACGACCACCGCGATCCACCCCGCCGATATCTTCTATATCTACCGCTGGTACGGCACCGGCTCCTACCATTTGAGTGGGTACGGCGGCCTCAAGCCTGGGGAAAACAGCGGCGATGCCGAGGTGGGCGCCTATATCCACACACGGGCGAGCCGGGGTGAAATCCGCCTGGGCCACATCCCGTTACAGCCACACTGGACCACCGACTATCGGCAGGTGGTGTCCAGCTATATGGCAACCCTGGCCGAACAATCGGCACTGGTGTCGTGAGCGCGCGGCACGACCGACCATCGTGCTGGTTCGTGGTGCTCCAGCCGTGAAAGGAGGTGAACCGGCACGAGAAGAGTCCTTACCTACGTTTCTGTCATTTCATCAATACCAGGAGGTACCCGAGTGGGAAATCCCCAACGAAACACAACTGTGAGCACCGAGACGATGGGCGACGGGCTGGGCGTGTTCGATCCGCAGCGCAACCAGTCCTATGTGCTCAACGCCACCTCGGCGCTGGTCTTCCAGCACTGCGACGGGCAGACGACCCCACCGGAGCTGGCGGAGCGCCTGCGCCAGAAGTTCAACCTGCCGCGTGGCCAGGCCGAGCAGCTGCTCACGCTGACGCTGGACGAGCTGCACAAGAACGGCCTGCTCCAAAGCGGCGCGGTGCCCACGCCGCCGGCCGTGCCCATGCCCGCGCGCCGCCAGTTCGTCAAAGCCCTGGTCGGTGCCGGCCTGGCGCTCGTCCTGCTGCCGGTGGTCGCGCCCGTGACGGTGCAGGCCGCCGAGGCGGATGTGTTCCCCACGGTGCAGTGCGTCGTCAACAACGGCGACGGCACCTACACCGCCTACTTCGGCTACATCAACACCTCCAGCCTGCCCGTGGTCATTCTCGTCGAGCCGATCTTCTCCAAGAACATGTTCACGACCAATCCCAAGTATCGCGGGCAGCCCACGGTATTTCTGCCGGGCACCCACAACTGGGTTTTCTCGGTCGTGTTCGACGGCAGCAAGATCACCTGGATGATCAAGCAAGACAACGCCGCTCGCCAGCAGGTCAGCGCCGACGCGAACTCGGGCTGCGCCAACCCGCCGCCGACGACTACCGTCGCACCACCGACCACTACCGTCGCACCACCGACCACCACGGTTGGACCGCCGCCGACCACCACCGTTGGACCACCGCCGACGACTACCGTCGGACCACCACCGACCACCACGGTTGGACCACCGCCCACGACTACCGTCGGACCACCGCCGACTACCACGGTTGGACCGCCGCCGACCGCCACCGTTCCGTATTAATTACCGGATAGCCTTGCCGCCATATTGTGAGATGGCGGCCAGGCTAAGCTCTGATGCAGCATCAGGCTAAATCCAGGCGGCGGGTGTGAACTCGATGGAGAGTCTTCCGGGAACAGGTGAGCAGATCACGCTCGCCTGTTCCCGAAGGTCGGTCGTCGCTCGTCATTCCTCGTGCCAGGTGCGACGTACTCGTTTTTTCAGCTCGTTCGAACGGAGAGGAACAGTTTGTTGATGCTTCCATATCACCACAGTCTGGTGCGCGATGGTGCCGGTGATTCGCTCATTTGCTTCCCGTTTGTGACCCAGGCCGGCCTGGATACGCTGGCCCACCAATTCGCCGTGCGTGATAGTGATGTGTTTATTGTCAGCTATCCAAAATCGGGCACGAATTGGGTCAGACAGATCGTGCATTTACTGATGCATGACGGCCTACAGGGGAACCAGCCGCTCTACGAAACTGTGCCCTTGCTGGAGCGCGCAGCGAGCCAGGCGCAGCTGGCGGCGCGCAACAACCACTCCGAGCGGCGTTGTTTTATCAGTCATCTACCCGATCATCTTATGCCCGGCCTGGCGGACACACAGGCGCGCTATATCGTCGTGGCCCGCAACCCGAAAGATTGCGCGGTGTCGTATTTTCACTTTATGTTGCACCGTGCCGATCTCCAATATCAGGGCAGCTGGGAAGAATTTTTTGAATTCTTTATGCAGGGCCAGCTTCCCTATGGTGCCTGGTTTGACCATGTCCTGGCCTGGTGGCGCGCCAGTCAACACGCTGAGAACATCCTGTTTTTGACGTATGAGGATCTGCACAACGACCTGGCGGCGGCAGTAGGCCGGATCGCCGGCTTGCTTGATATTCCCCTCACCCCAGCCCTCCATGGCAGAGTAGTAGTACAAAGCAGCTTCGCCGCCATGTCCGCTAACCTCAAAGGAAACGGATCATCACCTCAGGAGCAGTATTCCAATCTCATGCTGCGCAAAGGGGTAGTGGGCGACTGGCGCAATCATTTTAACCCGGCGCAAAACGCGCGGCTCGATGTGCTCTACCGGGAAAAGATGGCCGGGACCGGTCTCAGGCTCATGTTCGATCTGGACCAAGCGCGCACTATCACCGCGTATCGGCTGTACGACCACGCCGTCCCATTGCAGCCTGCACCAGATACGCGCGCATTCCTCAACGGCAACACCACGCTGGCCGCCGATCGCGCGCTCCACGCCGCTCAGCGCCAGGGTTGGGAGGTGCTCTGCCCGTATGCCGTTGAAGCGACCTGGACCGGCGGCCCAGCACCCGAGGACATCGTCATCCGCAGCGACATGCCTGACGAAGATGCCCCGAGCTTCGTGCAGAGTGTCCTCGGCCATGGCCTGCTCACGTTCTATCCCGGCTACCAATGCAAAACGGAAGCCGGCGAGGCGCTGTGGGTGCGCGGCCCGATCAATTGGCCCAAGGATGGCCTCGCTCCGCTGGAGCAGATCCTCGATACTGCCGTGCTGCCCTGCACGGTTGTGGTCCAGTGGCAGTTTACCCGTCCGCAGCAGACCATCCGCTTTGCCGCCGGTGAGCCCTTCGGCACGCTCCTGCTCACTCCCACGCATGCGCAGAACAACGCGACCTTCGACGTGGTTCAGCTGGACGCCGAGGGCGATCTAGACGCCTACGATCAGGCCGTTCAGCAGATGATCGACAGTGCAGCCGTTCAAGACGTTTTCCAGCGCATACGCGCCACACCTAGCGAAACGCCAGACAACGTTCAACACGTTCAACAACCGGATCGAGCCATGTGCGACTCGACCGAACTCGCTGAAGTTCCGCCGATTCCCAATGTCTTTCACTTTATCTTCTTCAGGCCAGATAACCCCGAAATCCCTTTTTCTTTGGTGCATTATCTGGCCATTAAGTCCGCGTTTGAAGTCAATCATCCTGACGTGATCAATTTATATTATAGCCATGAAGGAAGCGGGGAATGGTGGGAAAAGGCCAAGCCGTATGTGAATCTGGTCCGTGTTGAGCCACCACATCAGATATTTGGACAACCTCTCTACCATTACGCTCATCAGGCTGATGTTTTACGCCTCCAGCTTCTGATTGAGCACGGGGGGGTTTATTTAGATATGGATGTTATCTGCACCAAACCATTTACGCCGTTTTTGCAGTATCCCTTCGTCTTGGGACAAGAAGGACAGGGGGACCATAGTCTGTGTAATGCCGTCATGCTCGCTCAAAAGAACGCACCTTTCGCTCAGAAATGGCTGGCGGGATTTGACCCAAAAACGTCGCTTTGGTACGGGTTTAGATCGAAAGGCCGTGATAATTATTGGGCCGAGTATGGGGTGTTATACCCTGCGTATCTTGCGAAACTCTTTCCTGAACTCGTCCATATCGAACGCTATGATACATTTCACTGGCCACTTTGGCATGACGCTCATCTCAAGTGGCTGTTTGAAGAGAATTCAGATTCATTTGAAACATCATACTGTCATCATTTGTGGCAGGCGCTTTCTTGGAAACCGTATCTGCGCGATTTAACGGTCGAACACATCACACGGGTTGACACCAATTTCAATCGGATTGCCAGAAGATTTCTATAACAACGAAGGGGATTTTCGATGCAACACTCATCCAGCGCTGCTGGCAAAATTGTTGACGTACGAGCTGCACCCGTTGCGCCTGAGGCCGAAGCGTTCTTGTCCGCATTGGTCGTCTATCAATCACCCGTTGCCAAAGTGCGATTGGGCACAGATACTGATGGTGGCTACATCATTTGCGATCACCTTGGCCCGTATGACCTCTTGCTTTCCGGCGGGATCGGCGGCGACAACAGCTTTGAGATCGATGTTATCGAGAGGTATGGGGTCGATTGCTATGCGTTTGATCACAGCGTTGCTACCGTCCAGCAGCACCATCCCCGGCTGACCTTTATACAGAAATCGATCAGCCCAATCAGCTCCGAGTACAGCTCGAATCTGAAAGAGTTTCTGCGCCAATCCGACGACATCTTGCTCAAGCTGGATATCGAAGGTGCCGAATTTGCCTGGATCTCCGCCCTCGCAACGGAAGAACTCTTGAAGTTCAAGCAGATCGTGATCGAGGTGCATGATCTGTTTGCACGTGATTATTCGGAAAGCAGGAGCTTCTTGAGCAAGCTGACCGCGAACCACGTCCTGGTACATGTGCATGCAAATAATTGGCGTGGCACGGTCAACGTGGGCGGCATCGCGGTGCCGGAGGTGTTTGAATGTACCTTCATCAGGAAAGACTGCTATCCGTCCCCATTGATCCCCAACCAGGACCCGATTCCTTCCGCGCTCGATCGACCCAACCTCGCGACCCGCCCGGATATCTGTTTGCGGGGGTGGCCGTTTGCACCGGTAGGGCGTGAAATCGCGGATGAGCAACCAAGGAGCGCGATCACCAGTCTGCACATCACGGCCTATCCCGTGTCCGACCAAGCGGTCGCGATCACGCCGGTGCCGAACGAACGCGCCTGGGTCATGGAGCTCGGGGCGGTTGCCGCCGACCTGGCCCTGAGCAGCGCTGGCGGCAAAGGTTGGGAGGTGCTCTGCCCGTATGCCGTTGAAGCGACCTGGACCGGCGGCCCGTCACCCGAGGACATCGTCATCCGCAGCGACATGCCTGACGAAGATACCCCGAGCTTCGTGCAGAGTGTCCTCGGCCATGGCCTGCTCACGTTCTATCCGGGCTACCAATGCAAAACGGAAGCCGGCGAGGCGCTGTGGGTGCGCGGCCCGATCAATTGGCCCAAGGATGGCCTCGCTCCGCTGGAGCAGATCCTCGATACCGCCGTGCTGCCGTGCACCGTCGTGGTCCAGTGGCAGTTTACCCGTCCGCAGCAGACCATCCGCTTTGCCGCCGGTGAGCCCTTCGGCACGCTCCTGCTCACTCCCACGCTGTTCGCAGAAACCAACGGCGATCAGGTCACGCTCAACATCGTGCCGGTCGCAACAGATGTTGAGGCATATGAAGCCACCCTGAAGCAGATAATCAGCGATCCCGCGCTCCAAAGCCTGTTCCTCGGCATGGGCGCGACCCCGCTCGAACACGCAGCCGCAGCGCAGCCGCCGCCCGAACAGCCTGCGCCAGACCGTTGGGCGGCTCAGCTCACCGCCCCGCCGCCAGTCAGCTGTATCTGCCTGACCTACGCTCGCCCGGCACTGCTGGAAGAGGCAATCTTCTCCTTCCTTCAGCAGGAGTACGCCGGCCCGAAAGAGCTGATCGTGGTGAACGACTACGACCAGCAGATTCTGGAGTTCGACCACCCCGAGGTGCGGGTGATCAATCTGCCCCGGCGGCTGCGTACCGTCGGTGAGAAGATGAATCTGGCCGTCGCGCTGGCCTCACACGATCTGCTCTTTGTCTGGGACGACGACGACATCTATCTGCCCCATCGCATCGCCTTTTCGGTGGAGCAGTTCGCGCCAGCGAAAGGCTTTTTCAAGCCGGACGAGGCGTGGTTCTGGAGTCAGGGAGCGGTGAGCGGCCCAACGAAGAACTTCTTTCATGTTGGCAGCTGCTACACACGCACGCTGTTCGACGCGGTGCGCGGCTATGCCGCCGAGGGAAGCGGCTATGATTGGCGCTTTGAACAGCGGCTTGCACAGAGCGTTCCCGGTTCGACCACCACCTACGCCATCCAGCCGGAAGACATTTACTACATCTATCGTTGGGACGGCACTGGCTCGTATCATATGAGTGCCTTTGGCGAGTACACACCTGACGCGAATGTGGGCCATCGCGAGGTCGAAGCCTACGTCCAACGCAGCGCAGACGCGGGCGAGATCCTGCGTGGTCGCATCCAGCTCATACCACAGTGGCGACACAACTATGGGGAGCGGGTAGCCGAACAGCTCCGCGCCGCACCAGCACGTTCAGGCACGATCGCCGGTGCCGACACCACGGTCCGCGCCGACGTGCCGTCACCGTAGCGCGGTAACCGATGTGCGCGACGCGCCCGGTTGCTCGCGTTGATCACGGGAGCAGTATGAAACTTCTGGCTCAAATCGGCATCGATTATCACCTGAACCAGCTGCCGCACGTTCTGCGTCATTACCATCATCTGGGCGTCGATGGCTTCGTTTGTGCCCGGCTGGGGGTCGCATCGCGGAGGCACAGCAGATCTTGGCGAATTACCCGGTTGAGATCGTCACTGCGTCCGGAGCTGTCGCATTCGACTATGTGCGGCCCCTGGCGCACGATGAGAGCTACGTGTTCATGCACATCGATCACAACACGCCGCTTGCGCCCTTCACAGCGCTGCTCCCACCCGCGAGCCAGATCGTGTTTTTGGCAGACCGCGTGCTCGTTACTTGGGGAACACTCAGCATGGTCGAGTCCACACACGATCGTGCGGGAAATGACCTGCGCGACAGCGGCACCAGGTCGCCGCGCGCAGCGGTGAATGTGGCGGCGACCACGGCGGGTGATCGATGAGCGGCCCATTCGCGATTACGATCGAGCACCTGACCGTGCGCTACTCAGCCGGCGCGGCGCCTGTGGTCGCCCTCCAGGATCTGAGCTGCGGGATCGCCGGCGGCACCTTCATCGCGCTGGTCGGACCCAGCGGCTGCGGCAAGAGCACCCTGTTGCGCACAATCGGTGGCCTCGTCGCGCCCACGGCGGGCCGCATCAGCGCTTGGGCTATCAGACACTGATAGCCGTTCAGTCTGCCGTTTACGATCGTTCCCTCATGTGGAGTGTGGTTGAGACATGGGGACTCCCCATCCAGGACCTTTAAGCCTATAGACGGCCTCTGCTCCTGCCGGATACACTAGTAACGAACGCCTAGCCTCCTTTCCACGGATGTCCACGTCGCTGGTGCGCATGCCGGA
Organism: Herpetosiphonaceae bacterium; assembly: GCA_036401895.1. Taxonomy (GTDB): domain Bacteria; phylum Chloroflexota; class Chloroflexia; order Chloroflexales; family Kallotenuaceae; genus LB3-1. Next base: position 10,856 of record DASWTW010000406.1, read on the forward strand.
TCGGGTCTGCTGCTTCCGGCGGATGACGTAGCAACGCTGGGTGACCGTGTTGCCCACTTCCTGCTCAGTGATTCGGTGACACGTATCGCTCCAGGGGCGCGGACCTCGGACGCATCTCGGGCGCTGGCGCACCAGAAAGGAGATCGTCGGTCAATCACACCCGCCACCTCGTCGTGCGACGACCGGACATTCCTGGTCGCTCATCTATCCCCGTCACATGAAGACATCGTCCCATGCCTGGGAGCCGGGATGTGCCCTGCTGCCAGGCATTACCCAAGGAAGTTGAACCCCATGAATCGTTGCATCAATCGTGAGCTGCTGGTTGTGATCATCACCGTGTTGCTCCTGAGTACCATCGGATCGCAAGCCGCACACGCGGCAGTGGTCACGGTCGACCCCACCTTCACCCCCGGCTCCGGTGCGAATGACCGGGTGCTTACGCTGGCACCGCAGCCGGACGGCAAAGTGCTCCTAGGCGGCGCGTTCACGAGCGTTGGTGGCACGGCGCGCAACCGGATCGCCCGCCTCAACGCCGATGGCTCGCTCGACATAAGCTTCAACCCCGGCACCGGCGCGAATAGCACCGTGTGGGTGCTGGCACTGCAACCGGACGGCAAAGTGCTGCTGGGCGGCGACTTCTGGGCCGTCAACGGCACCGCGCGCAATGGCGTTGCCCGCCTCAACGCCGATGGCTCGCTTGATACAAGCTTCAACCCCAATCCTAGCGTGAATAGCTTCGTGAATGCGCTGGCGCTCCAGCCGGACGGCAAGGTCCTAGTGGGGGGCATGTTCACGAGCGTTGGTGGCACCGCACGCACCAACATTGCCCGCCTCAACGCCGATGGTTCGCTCGACACGTCCTTCGACCCCGGCACTGGTGTGGATAGCTTCGTGCATGCGCTGGCGCTGCAACCAGACGGCAAAGTGCTGCTGGGCGGTGCGTTCACGAGCGTTGGTGGCATGGCGCGCAGCCGCATCGCTCGGCTCAATGCCGATGGCTCGCTCGACATAAGCTTCAACCCCGGCGCGAATAGCACCGTGCGTACACTCGGGGTGCAACCAGACGGCAAGGTGCTGCTGGGGGGCGATTTCACGAGCGTTGGTGGCACGGCGCGCAGCCGCATTGCTCGCCTCAACGCCGACGGGAGCCTCGACCTCGCTTTTAACCCCGGCGCTGGCGCGAATAGCGCTGTGTATACACTGGTGCTGCAACCGGATGGCAAGATCCTGCTGGGCGGCATGTTCTCACTCGTTGGCGGGACGGCGCGGAGCCGGATCGCCCGCCTCAACGCGAACGGCTTGCTTGACACGAGCTTCGACCCCGGCGCCGGCGCGAATAGCACCGTGTGGGCGCTGGCACCGCAGGCAGACGAGAAGGTGTTGCTGGGCGGCGCGTTCACGAGCGTTGCTGGCACGGCGCGCAGCCGCATCGCTCGGCTCAACGCCGTCGCAGCATAACCTCCTGGGGTTCGGCAGCTCGCATGCGCGGACGTGGGCGGCACGCTGGCCCAGATACATCCCAAGCTCCTAGCAGCGGGCGATGACGTGCTGCACCGCGCCGTCGCGCTCCACGGCAGCGCTGGACCCTTCGGCGGTGGCGGCACAGGTGCCCGTGCCCAGGATCTCGCGCTCGTAGGTGAGCCCCCAGAGAGTCGTCAAGGCCGGGATCAACAGGATTCACGTGGTGATCGCCTGTGCGCGGTTTTCCTCGGGCCAGGGGCTGACGAATTGAACGGTTGCGGGTAGGGGGCAGCCCGTGGTGTCATCATAGGATGTCTCGTTCTGATTCCAGGCGGGGACCGCTGCCCCGCTTGGTGCTCGTGCTCGGCTTAAGCGGCGTGGTCCAGATCGTCGAACAGGAATAAGGGTGTTTGCGTCTCGGTCGGTGCGGGCGGAGCCTCGACGCGGCGCAGGTTCCAGGGGATCGGCGGCTGGGGCCGTTCGACGCCATAGCGCTGCATGGCTTTGTCGTAGCCGTTGCGGCCGATCTCGGCCATGTGTTCGGTGCCGTGGGGCCGGGCTCGTCGGCTGGGAAGTGGGCGAGCTGGTGGTGGTAGTCAGGGGCGAAGAGGTGATCCGTGATGGCAGGGTTGCGCTGGTTAAACACTTCCTCGATCAGGTGGCGGTGGCGAGCAATGTTCTGTTCACTGGACATGGAAACATCCTCCTCCGTATGGCGTGGAGAGACTCGCCATGAAGCATGGGCAACAGCGATCAGCCGGACCTCCTTTCTGGAGCGATCGTCGCGCGATCGGCCCCACCGCTCGACCACGATCGTGCTCCAACCTTTACTCTAGCGTCCCCGTCAAGCCGCAGCAGCGTTCCCTGATGATCCCGTGGGTGCTGCCTGGCGGGCCGGAGCGGGGAGGCTGGTAGGGGCCGCTGCGCCATGGGCGGTACAGGTTCGGGGTGCGAGGGTGGCTGGTGAGAAGCAGGGGCGGCGCTGCGCTGGCGGCACGGGCAGCACTGGCCGCCGCTCCCCATGCGGAGGCAGGGCTGACAGAAGTATGCGAGTCCCTGCTCGCTCCCACCGGGTGCGTGTAAAGGGGTGTTTCCGCCGGCCGGATGGCTCGGCCCATGCGCGAAGCAAGCGTGGGGCCTGGCACGGCCTGATCAGGATGTGCAGCGGCGTGCTGCTGGGGCCACGCCGCGTGAAGCGGGGATCGGTGTACTGCGCGGCTCGCGGCGTTGGCACGAAACCAGACCCCCATGTCCCGAGAGCAGGCAGGGGTTTTGCCCAGGACGGGGCGGCTGTGGCGAACCTACCTCTCTCCGCTTCGGGTACCTGGTAGGTGCCCGTGAGGTGTGGACTGACGTGACTCCCATCGTGATGGGCGACGGCCGGGTTGGGGATTGTTCGCCTTCTGAGGCGGGCAGGGATGGGTCACCAGCCCCTGCCCGCCCCGCGCTGGCACTTGCCTACATATCGCTGCCGCTCGGCGGCGTGGCTTGCCCATACCGATTGTCACCCCAGCAGATGACGATCTGATCCAGACGCATGCCGCAGGTGTGAAAGCCCCCCGTGCTGACCTGAGCAAAGGTGCCGCTGGGCGGTGTGGCTTGCCCGTAGATATTCTCGCCCCAGCAGACCACGGTCTGATCTGTACGCACGCCGCAGGTATGCCAGCGGCCGGCGCTGACCTGAGCAAAGGTGCCGCTGGGCGGTGTGGCTTGCCCGTAGATATTCTCGCCCCAGCAGACCACGGTCTGATCTGTACGCACGCCGCAACTGTGATGGAAGCCTACGCTGACCTGAGCGAAGGTGCCGCTCGGCGGCGTGGCGCGCCCATACCGATTGTCGCCCCAGCAAACTGCCGTCTGATCCAGGCGCACGCCGCAGGTGGACTGGTAGCCGGCGCTGACCTGCGTGAACGTACCGCTGGGCGGCGTGGCTTGCCTGGCACCGTTCGCGCCCCAGCAGACCGCCGTCTGATCCGGGCGCACGCCGCAGGTGTGCTCTCCGCCCGCGCTGACCTGGGTGAACGTGGCGTTGGGCGGCGAGGACTGCCCCGAGTTGTTGTCACCCCAGCAGACCACGGTCTGATCCAGACGCACGCCGCAGGTATGACTCCTTCCCGCGCTGACCTGGGTGAACGTGCCGCTGGGCCGTGTGGCTTGCCTGGCACCGTTCGCGCCCCAGCAGACCACGGTCTGATCTGTACGCACGCCGCAGGTATGATCCTGGCCCGTGCTTACGGAACGAAAACCGCTGCTGGGTGGTAGCAGGGCCGGGCTATACAGCAAGCGGTTGGGCGTGTCCGACGGATTGCCGCTGATTACGTTGGGCGTGGCGTTGCTGTTCAGCCAGGTGCTGATCGTCGCGCTCGCCGCGTCACCGTACACGCTCTTGTAGAGGGCGGCTACGCCCGCCACATGCGGCGTTGCCATCGAGGTGCCGCTGATGGTGTTGGTGCCGCTGCCAAGCCAGGCCGATTTAATGGCCGAGCCCGGCGCGTAGCTGTCCACGCATGCGCCGCTGTTGCTGTACCCCGCCCTGGCGTCGGTCTTCTCGGATGCTGCGACCGTGTAGGCTTCCGGCGTGCTGGCGGGCGAGTAGGTACAGGCATTGTCGTTATAGTTGCCAGCTGCCACCGCTACGAAGACGCCGGAGTTCGCCAGGTTCGCCACGGCGGTGTTGGCAGCGGCATGGTAGCCACCCTGGATCGACATATTGGCCACCGCCGGCTTCTGCGCATGAGCCCGTACCCAGTCCACGCCGGCGATCACGCCCGCCCACGAGCCTGTGCCGCTGCAATCCAGCACGCGCACGCCGCGCAGGTGTACGCTCTTCGCCACGCCCCAGGTCGTGCCGCCGATGGTGCCGGCGACATGCGTGCCGTGACCGTGGCAGTCATCACCCGTGCCGCCGAACGCATCGTACACGTTCGCGCCACGTCCGCCGAACTCAGGATGATTGGCCTGAATGCCGGTATCGAGGACGTAGGCCGTCACGCCGCTGCCGGTCGCGGTGGAGGTGTAGGTGCGCGACAGCGGCAGCGTGCGCTGATCGATGCGGTCCAGGCCCCACGGATCGCCGTTGGCATCCATGTGCTGCGTCGCATCCAGCGTGACTTCCTGATCCGGCTCCAGATAGGCCACGTTCGGATTCTGGCGCAGCGCCGTGAGTTGACCGGCGTTCAGCTCGGCGGCAAAGCCGATGAGCGCGGCCGTGTAGAGATGCGTAGGGCGCACGCCTGCGATTGCTGCGACGGAACGTGGATCGCCCCCGGCTTTGAGGACGACGATGTAGTGATTCGGGATCGCTTTTCCCGCTGAGGATGCGCGGATCGGGCTGGTGGTTGCCGCGCTGGGAGCGCCAAAGGCGCTTGGTGTCATGGCCATCGTTGCGAGAAGAACGAACGCCATGATCGATCGGAGATGAGCGAAGCGCATTGTCGTATTCCTCCACAATACACAGAATCGGAATCGACCAACGGGTGAACGGCGTCGGTGAGGTATTGCTCTCCCACGATACCTCACACGGGTGAGCTTCAGAACCTCCTTGACAGGTAGGATGGGTTTCGCATGGGATGGGGCCGATAATGGCGGTCCGCAGCGACAGGACCACGTTCGTTGGCGCAGGCTCCCATCCATTCAACAGTACAGGCCAGCGAGAACGAAGCCCGTTGCGCACGGTGGTCACGTCGGCACAACGGGTAAAGCGGACGAGGGAGCGATCGGGATCGGAGGTATGTAGCCGGTATGTCGCCCGGCGCCCACTATCGGTAGGGAGATCTCCGGGTGGCACAGGCATGGTGTTCTATGACCAGGCTTGCCGACCAGCCACCCTGGGGTAGCGCGCGGACGCTGTGCCGGCGCGCTCGTCGCGATGGTCGTGATTTACAAGAACTCCATGACGGGTTCCGGGATACGTGGGTCGCGCCAGAGTCGGCAAGGTGGGGTGAGGATGATGGGCCGCCGGGGCGTCGGACGGAGCAACGGCGACGGTCGGTGCCAGATGATGCAGAGCTGGGTGGGGCGGCCATGCTCGGCGCGGGCGACTGGGGCGGCGGGTCCGATGCTGGTGAAGCCGAGGGCCACCAGGGCGAGGCAGAAGATCTGTTTGTACGTGGACATACGATCCTCCTGACGGTTGCGCCATCCATGGGTTGATGGATGGTTTGGTAGGAGCGTAGCAGCCACAGCCCTGCCACATCCAGGGGCCAAGCTGCCACTTCCTGTATCGCGGCGATCGACACCCATCTTCTATGGCGTCGTCGTTGACGGGTAGGGTGTGCACCAACCTGAGACGGGGTCCCGGCTGACCGAAGCACACCATGCACACATGCACCGGTAGTGCGTGCGTCGTGAATGCGCTGCCGGGGCTCCGCCACTGCCTCCTGGTCGGCCCGTGCCGCACCCTGAACGTAGTACACCATAGTCGGCCTGATACCGGATATGAGTGGCTGATAGTGCATTGATACAGTTAAGTGATAGCAGCGATATACGCGCCGTCGGACGTGCGACCATGCCGCGCAGACGGTGGATTCGTTGGTCCGGGATGCATCCCTGGCCGTCCTGCCCTACCTCTCTCATGACGGTGATGGCCTCGTGGTCATCTGATGATGGATTCCGCTCCCGACGATGCCACGCGCCCCCTGCATGCGGTTGCCTGCCAGTGCTATTGACCCGCTATCCGCTGGGGAACCACGCCATGTCAGAGTCGGTCGAAGAATGGGTGTCGCTGGGCACGTGGCTACGCCGCCGTCGCAAAGCGCTAGATCTCACCCAGGCGGCGTTTGCCGACCGGGTCGGCTGTGCAGTGGTCACGATCCACAAACTTGAGACGGACGCCATGCGGCCTTCGCCTGCCATGGCCGAGCGACTAGCGCGCTGTTTAGACCTCCCTGCGGACGAGCGCGCTGTTGTGCTCCAGGTTGCCTGCGGCGAGCGAGGGCTCGGCTGCTTACCGAGCCCTCGTGTTGGGGATGACCGCTCCCCGTCGGCGGGCGCCGGGGTTCCTTCGGAGGGGGTTCGCCTCCCCGTGAACGCCATCCCGCCGCCCGCACCGCTGCCCCCTGGTTCGTACATGCCGCTGAGCTGCAATCCGCTCTTCGTGGGCCGCGCGCAGGATCTGCGCCGGCTCGTCCGGGCGCTGAGCGCCGGGGGCAGCGCCGCGATCGGACAGATCCGGATCACCGCTGCGACCGGGATCGGCGGCATCGGCAAGACCCAGCTCGCCTGTGAGTTTGTGCATTGCTACGGCCAGTTTTTTCCGGGCGGAGTCTTCTGGCTCAGCTTCGCCGATCCGGCGGTCGTACCGGTTGAGGTTGCGGCCTGTGGTGGGAGCGCGGGCATGCAGCTCAGCCCGGAGTTCGACACGCTGCCCCTCAAGGAGCAGGTCAACCTGGTCCTGGCGATCTGGGAAAGCCCCCGCCCCCGCCTGCTGGTCTTTGACAACTGTGAGGACGAAGCCCTGCTCCAGCAGTGGCGACCTAAGTACGGCGGTTGCTACGTCCTGGTCACCAGCCGTCGCCATCACTGGGACGTAGCGCTTGGGGTGCAGCCGGTCGCCTTGGATGTGCTGCCGCGCGTCGATAGTCTCACCTTGCTGCGGACGTTTCGCCCGGATCTCGCTCATGTCGATGCTGACCTCCATGCGATTGCTGCGGCGCTGGGCGACCTGCCGCTGGCGCTGCATCTGGCCGGCAGCTTCCTGGCGAAGTACCGGTATGGGATCACCCCGGCGCAGTATCGTGCCCGCCTCCACGCCCCGACGATCCTCGACGATCGCTCACTTCATGCGGTGGGGCTTTCGCCGACCCTGCATGTGCAGCATGTGGCGCGCACCTTTGAGCAAAGCTATGAACGGCTTGATGGTGCCGATCCGGCGGATGCGCTGGCGCTAGCCCTCCTCGCCCGTGCTGCCTGCTTCGTGCCCGGTGAACCCCTGCCACGCTGGCTCCTCGTGGACACGCTCCAGCTGCCCGAGGCGGACGCGGAGGGTGTGCTGTTGGCCGAGGACGCGCTGACGCGCCTGATCGACCTCGGGCTGTTGGAAACCGACACGATCGGGAACCTCCGCCTGCATCGGCTGCTGGTGGCCTTTGTGCAGGCCATGCAGCGGAGTACGGCCGCCCAGGCAGTGGTCGAAGCGACGATTCTGCGGGTCGCTGATACCCTGAACGAACACCGCAATCCCCGGTCCTTGCTGGTCATCCAGCCGCAGCTCCGGTTCATCATGGAGGTGGCGCAGCCGCGGACGGATGCGGGCACCGCAGCGTTATGCAATGCGCTGGGCTATCAGCTCTGGCTCCTTGGAGTCTATGATGAATCCCAGCACTACCACGAGCAGGCGTTGGCGATCCGGCAGCGGGTGTTGGGGGGAGATCATCCCGACACCGCGGTGAGCCTCAACAATCTGGGCATTGCGCGCTGGGCGCAAGGCCAGTATGCCGCCGCGCAGGAGGCGTATCAACACGCATTGGCGATCCGGCAGCGGGTGTTGGGGGGAGATCATCCCGACATCGCCAGGAGCCTCAACAATCTGGGTGTGGTGCTCAAGGACCAGGGCCAGTACGCCGCCGCACACGACTATATCGCGCAGGCGTTGGCAATCTACCAGCGGGCTCCGGGGTCCAACCAGCCGCTGATCGCCCTGAGTCTCAATAATCTGGGCAATGTGCTGTGGGCGCAAGGCCAGTACGCTGCCGCGCAGGGCTACTACAAGCAGGCGTTAGCGATTCGGGAGGGGATGCTAGGCGCCGACCATCCCGACACGGTCGATAGCCGCAATAATCTGGGCAATGTGCTGTGGGCACAAGGCCAGTACGCCGCCGCGCAGGAGGCGTATCAACAGGTGGTCGCGATCTACCAGCGGGTGCTCGGTCCTGATCATCCCGACACCGCTGACAGCCTCAACAACCTGGGTGGGGTGCTCAAGGACCAAGGGCAGTACGCGGCGGCGCAGGGCTATGTCGCGCAGGCGTTGGCGATCCGACAGCGGGTGTTGGGGAGCGAGCATCCCGACACTGCGGTGAGCCTCACTACGCTGGGGGTGATCCTCGCGGATCAGGGGCAGTATGCGCAGGCACACGCCTACGTCGCGCAGGCGTTGGCGATCCAAGCGCGCATGCTCGGGAGTGCGCATCCTGAGACCGCCAAAAGCCTCGACAGCCTCGGCATGGTCCTTCAGGCGCAAGGGCGGTACGCGGCGGCGCAGGGCTACGCGGAGCAAGCAGTGACGATCCAGCAGCGGGTGCTGGGCGCAGACCATCCGGACACCGCGAGGAGTCTGCGCAGGTTGGGTGAGATCCTGTACGCGCAGGGTGAGACGGGAGCGGCACGGTGCTATCTGGACCGCGCGCTGACCATCTTGCTGGAACGCCTTGGTCCCCACCATCCTGACACGGAGCAGACCCGTCAGCTCCTCGCCACCCTCGCTGCCGATCCGCCCTCCGCCGAGCGGGGAGCAGGTGGATAGACAGCGGGAACCACGGCGTGCGGTGGGTCGCACGCGGGTGGGTCGCGGCGACATCCCGCCAGTTCTGGGACGCGGGCCAGCGTGGGCCGCTGCCGGAATCGTCCGCATCAGCCCCACCTGCTCCTCAGGCGGCGCAGCCGCACCACTTCCCTGCTGCCGCAGCATGGAGGGAGGCCCGGTGTGCCGCTGCCGTCTACCGCCACTTCAGCAGCGCCCCGACCTGCTGAAGTGGCGCGGTGATCGGGCGTCGGTTCAGCCCGGTCAAGGCTGCCCGCAGGGGAGCCCTTCGGGTGCCGCTGCGCCTTGAGCAAGGCAGGTTCGGCGTGGTAGGGTGGCCGGTAGGAAGCAGGGGCGGCGCTGCATGGGGGTCCGGCAGCGTGGCCGCGCCTCCGCATGCGGAGGCAGCGTTGACCAGCGCTCGCGCTGGCTGCGTGTGAGGGAGATGCTCCGCTCTGCCGGATGGCCCGGCCCATGCGCGGCGGAGTGAGCGCGGGGCATGGCACGTCCCTGCGCAGGCGGTGCCTCGGCTCCAGCCTGTGGTTTGGAGATGCAGCGGCGTGATGCTCGCCCACACAGCTTGACACCGGGAGTGCTGGGTGCTGGGCGCTGCTCGTGGGGCTGGAGCGCAACCTGACCCTCGCTTCCCATTGAGCAGGGGGCGAGGCCGACGGCTGCGGCTGGGGAGCGGGGGCCTGGGGTGAGGGGTTTGCCAGGGGCAGGGGCGGACGTGGCGAGCCATAGTGCTGTCGTTTACTGGTTGATAGGTAGAACCTACGCTCCTCCCCCTATTCCTCCCCCTCCGTTGCCTGGCCCATTTGGTTCTTCGTCGCCGGTTGGAGGAGACGCAGAACGTTTGAAGATCAACAGTATCTGATTTGTTGTACTCTGTGCAACTGGCACGCTACTCACAAGTTCCCATCCTGCTGTGCCTTCTTTGGCGAGTTGTGCCGTCACCGTGGATGCATCAGCAGTGACTGCTACAGCATGATATTCCCATACGGGATCTTCCTCGTTGCTCGGTAGTAAGAGCTTTGGAGCAGCTATTACCACATCGTTTTGGGTTGGTGGAGAACAGTTCACCGTCGTTATCCCACTGACCAAGATGACCCCAAAGATAACAGTGAGCATCAGGCGTCGTGAACTTGGCATAGAGTCCTCCTTCATCTAAGACACGTACGAATGAGAAGGTAAGCAAGTTACATAATGAGATCTATCTTCGGACCAGAGTAGCATGGATAGCTATTGTTCTTCTACCCTTTCTTTGATACACTCAAAGTGACACCGGTTGCCCCGAAAATCGTTGGATCGGTGTCAAAACAGGTGTATCAAATGCGTGCAGCAGGATGATCGCCTTGCAGCGCCGAATGGACCGCATTCAGGATTGTCCTGAGATCGATCGTCGGGCGGCAGCATGTTCCTGCGCATCCAGGGTCGCGCTCCTTCGGCGCGCGCGACCGAACGGGCGTCGAGCGCCGCTTGGTCCATGCTGAGCGGGACGAGGGTACACGCTGTCGTTGGAGCGAACTGCGACGTGACCCAGGACCTTTTCAGGCCAGGCAGGGCCATTATCAAGCGTGGTATGGGTCTATCGACTCGTAGCAGTTAGCGTTTGTGCCGTTGATCCACAAGCGTCACAAGCTTGGTACGTACCGTCAGGGTATCGGGATGATCCATGCCGAGCGTGCATTCCATGATTGCGAGCGCCTGCTCACAGTACTTCTGGGCCTCTAGGTACTGCCCTTGGGCCTGGCGTACGTCGCCTAAACCGCGTAAGCTCCTAGCGGTTTCCGGGTGGTCCGGCCCCAATACCCGCTGGTAGATGTCAAGCGCCTGCTCAAAGGCGTGCAACGCCGCCGCATCCTGCCCTTGCGCTTGGAGCACACTGCCCAGTTTGGTGAGACTTTGGGCGGTGGCCGGATGCTCCTTCCCCAACACGCGCTGACTGATCACCAGCGCCTGCTCATAGGAGCCCTGCGCCTCCTCATAGCGCCCTTGGAATTCGAGCACGAAGCCCAGGTTGTTGAGGCTCCGCGCCGTGTCGGGATGGTCCGGCCCTAATACGCGTTGCCGGATCGCCAACGCCTGCTCCACATAGCGCTGGGCCTCGGTGTACTGTCCTTGCGCACCAAGCGCGACTCCCAGGTTGGTAAAGCTCCGCGCCATGTCGGGATGGTCCACGCCCAGCAGGCGTTGCCGGATCGCCAACGCCTGCTCACAGTACCCTTGTGCCTCTCCGTACGCTCCTTGAGCAAGCAGGACACATCCTAGGTTATCCAGACTTGCAGCGGTGCTTGGATGGTCCGGCCCTAACACGCGTTGCCTGATTACGAGCGCCTGCTCATGGTACTGCCAGGCCTTTCCATACTCCCCTTGCTCCATGAACGCGATTCCCATGCTGTTCAAACTCCAGGCCGTCTCTGGGTGTTCTTGCCCTAACATCTGCGCCTGGATTGCAAAGGCCTGCTCATAGTACCCTTGCGCTGCTGCATAGTTTCCCTGCATCCATCGCACCCTCCCCAGGTTGTACAAGCTCCAAGCCGTCGCTGGGTGTTCTTGCCCCAACACCCGCTCCCGGATCACCAGGGACTGCTCATGGTACTGCCACGCCTCTGCATAGGCACCCAGCAACCAGACATGCTCACCCAGGGCATTACATAACCTCGCGGCTCGTGCATCCGCACGTGGTAGGGCAGCCTGAACGATGAAGCGGAGGTGCGGCTGGATGACGAGCAAGGGGCGGGGAGTGCGTTGCTCGTTCAGCCCATCCGCCACCCCCAGCATCGTCACCTCCACTGTCGCCTGTGCCGCTTCGTGTCCCAGCATGGTCTGCACAAAGGCCACGAGCAGCCGATGCAGGCGCAGATTCCCCACGGCATCCGTTTCCAAGAGCCCAAGGTCGATCAGGCGCGTCAGGGCATCCTCGGCCAGGAGTGCGTGATCCAGGTCCCCCTCTGGCGGATCGACCGTTTGGAAGAGTAAGGAGCGCGGCAATGGCTCACCCGGCGCGAAGTAGGCCGCATGGGCGAGGAGCCTGCGTGCCAGGGCATCGGTCGGCTCACCAGGATCAAGCTGCTTATAGCTTTGCTCGAAGGTGCGCGCCACATGTTGTACGTGCTGTGTGGGTGATACTCCTGCTGCTTGCAGGGAGCGATCATTGAGCAAGCTGGGGGTGCGTAGGCGCCCAAGATACTGCGCGGACGTCATCGCATGGCGATATTTGGCGAGGAAGCTCCCTGCCAGATGCAGGGCCAGGGGCAGATCACCAAGTTCATCCGCAATTGCGTCGAGGTCGACGTCTTCAGGATGAAGATCCGGGCGAAAGGCCCGCAGCAAGGTGACACTTTCCGTGCGAGACATCACGTCAAGGGGCATGGATCGCATGCCAAGCGCTGGGTTCCAGTAATGGCGGCGGCTGGTGATGAGCATATGGCAGCCGCCATGTTTCGGTCGCCACTGCTGGAGCAGCGCCTCCTCCTCACAGTTGTCGAAGACCAGTAGTCGCGGAACCGCACTCGCCCACGCTGCCAGCACAAGCTTCACCTGCTCATCGAGTGGAAGTATCCCAAACTCTGGGCGGAGGTTCATCCCATCTGCACCCCCGCACGCTGCTACTTCCGCAGGCACCGCCGCCGGATCGGCGAAACTGAGCCAGAAGATGCCGCCTGCAAAGAACTGGCCGTAGCGGTGCACAAACTCGCACGCCAACTGGGTCTTGCCGATGCCACCCAGACCCGTTGCGGCAGCGATTTCCAGTTGCCCAATCGCGGCAGTTCCGCCCACTGCAAGTGCCTGGGCGAGCTGGCACAGAGCCGCGTCCCGGCCCACAAAGAGCGGATTGCGGCTCAACGGCATGCGGGAGCCAAGCGGCAGCGGTGCCGGCGGAGGAAGGGTGTCCAGGGGGAATGCCACTCCCTGCGGCTGTTCCTCGGCGGCATGCGGGGCAAGGTCCAACCCACCGAGCAGGGGGCGGCCCATCCTAGCATACGGGATCGGTAAGCGCGCCGGTCCGCGCTGGCCACATGCGACCTGGAGAAAGACCGCCTGCTCGTCCGGGGACAGGTCTAAGCAGCGGGCGAGCCGCTCCGCCATCGTGCGGGAGGGCCGCATGGCATCCACTTCAATTTTGCGAATGGTGACCACCGCGCAGCCCACACGGTCTGCTAACACGGCCTGTGTGAGATCGAGGGCTTTGCGGCGACGGCGCACCCACGATCCCAGCGTTACCCATTCCTCGACGTGATCGATCATGGTGGTGTCCCAAATGGCAGTCATGCACCAACAATGGCAGGTCATCCAACGTGGGGGGAAGCATAGAGCTTGACAGACGGCAGTGTACGGTATGGAGTCTAGCACCATCCACCGCACAGCACAGCAACTGCTGTACCGAGTGTGCCGCGAAGGATGGTCATCGTCGCTTCTAGGACCAGCACGGGTGCCGTTCGATAGCTTCGTCGCAGCGCTAGCGGTACGTATACCGCTGAACACTATCACTGCAGTATCACAAAGCGATCCCCTGAACCACGCCGGATCTGATGTACTAGCGTCACGTTGCACGATGACACGCTGCATTATCCCACGAACACAACGCAGGAGGCACGTATGGTTACTGAAGGCGCTCTTTACCCGAACATCCAGCCAGGAGAGCTACAAGGGCTCCCCTTGCCACAACCGCCCGTCAAGATCGCGATCGAACCCCAAGAGCAGGGGAAACTCGTCTATCTCAGGGTCGCACCGATGGCGGAGGGACAGGCCAGCAAGATGATGATGACCTTCCGGTACAGCCTGACCAACACGGGGACCGACCCTCTGCTGCTCCATCTGATTAAGGTCGATGTCGAACCAGCGCTTAATCAGTCCGGCAATCCGCAGCCGGTGGGCTTCAGTTTCAAGCGGAGCACCACGGTTCCGCCGGGGAATCCCACAATCGAATACCTATCAACGGAAGAAAATATTGCCTTACCGGCCTTGACGTGGAGTCAGGTTCACATTCAGTTTTTCTTCGACGGTTATGACCAGCCGGCAACGATCACGCTGCCTGTTGCTCCCCATGCCAGTCCTACGCCCCAAGGCAGTTACCGGTTCCCCGGAAACACCGCAGATATGGCGTTCGACGAGTATTTTACGCAAAAACGGCAGCACACCGGTGCAAGCCAGTCTTTTGGTTATGACATCGACGTGCATCGGTGGGACTCCAAGACACAGGGATTTACGCGATATAAGTCTGGGACATCAGGCCAAAGCAACGACAACTATTGGGCCTGGCGCAAGCCGATCTATGCCATGGCCGACGGAACGGTGGTTGGTTTTGCGAACGATCAAGAGAATAATCCCACAGGCTATCGCGCGCTGTGGCGGCTTGCCGAGGCCGAGGCTGGTGGGATTGGGGCGCTTGAGGTGATCAGTCTGAGCAGTCAGCGCCAGGTAACCGCCGTGCGTACCACAGCAGGCAAGCTCCGGGTGATCGTATGGGAGGTGACGCCTGACGGCAAAGCGGTGACGCGGCGCGGTCATGGCGATGGCGAGGCGATGACGCAGGTAGCGGCGGTAGCTCTTTCCGCGACGCGACTGGTCACCGCCTCGCGCACACCTGCCGGAACATTGAAGATCACCATCTGGAATGTCTCGGCTGATGGTATGCAGGTCACGCCGTTAGGCCACGTGGACGGCGGGCCGATCGATCAGGTCACGATCACCAGGATGGGCAGCTCACGCATCGCCACAGCGGCCTGCACCAAAGCTGGCTCCCTGTCCCTGTTGATCTGGGACATTTCCAAGGATGGTCTGAGTATCAGTCAGGTCGGCAGCACGCAGGCAGAGGCGATCAAGAAGGTGGAGATCACGACGCTGATGAGCCCGGACAACACCCAGGGTGGCCGCATCGTCACGGTGGTGCAAACAGCGAGTAACACACTCAAGGTCATCGTCTGGACCTTGAATGTGGCCGGCGGCATGAGCGACCGCAAAGATGTCGAGGGCGAGGCGATTCTGGATGTTGCGGTTTCCAAACTGATGGTTGCCCGACAACGGGTAGTAATCACCGTTCGCCTGACCGACAACACGCTCAAAGCGATCGTTTGGGACATTGCCGCCGACGGGACGCTTACTCGGAAGGCTGAGACGACCGGCGATAAGGTTCGTGCCGTCACTGTGACACGAATAAGCTTGAACACGGATACCTTCGCCGCTGTTGTCGTTTTGCAATCGGGAACCCTCAAAACGATCATCTGGCAATATGACGAAACCAAGGAGTCGCTGACGCTCATGGGAACGGGCGCTGGCGGCACGACCGATATGATTGCTAGTGCCATGCTCCAGCCGGGCTATATCACCACAGCCGTACGAACTGGTGTTGGTGCGCTCAAGCTCATCATCTGGCGCGTGGGAGGTGGCGGCGGCAATCATTTCTACCTGTTGCACGGCGACGAGCTGGTGTTGTACGCGCATATGGTGAAGGGCTCGCTCAACCCAAAGCTCTGCAACCTCGGCGCGAAGGTCAAACAAGGTGAACGTCTTGGTGAGTTGGGGAACTCTGGCGCGTCGAGTGGGCCGCATCTTCATATCCATGCCGAAAAGATCCCGGTGGGCCTGACCGTGGAACAGATCATCCAGAAGGTTCAGGACGGCTCGCTGTTCAGCCAATTGGCCTATCGTCCACTGCCATTCCATAATGCCAGGGCGATGCAGCTCACCGATCCTGGCGATTCCAAAAAATTCATGGTCAGGCCCGTCTTCGAGGCGGACAATCCTTTTGCCATCGTGAACGATCAAGGATTTTATTGGCAGACGATGGCGATCTGGCCGGGCCTGACAACTCCTGGTATTCCGACAGGTCGGTCAGAAGTTGCCATACACGCCGTCAAGAGCGTCGATTACCAAAACCTGTTTACGAAGATGGTGGGAGCTCAGTACCGGCTGGTGTGGGTCGAGGGCTACAGCGTCGATAACGATCTCCACTTTAACGTCATTTTCAGGCCGAACGATGGCAGCGATTGGTCGGCACACCACAACCTCAATCTCGCTCAATATGACGCGATCCACGCGCAGCATGAAGCTCAGGGAACGCAACTGGTGCATATCACCAGCTACCGCAATGGAGGCACAACGCGGTATGCAGCGATCTTTCGCAAGGATGGTGTTTCCCGCAAGAGCTACCGTGATCGTTCGCTGCAAGAGCATCAGGCGCTCCTGAACGCCTGGCGCACGGCGGGATTCGTGCCGATGCAAGTGTCGGTGGTGTCGGTCAACGGACAGCCACGGTTTACCGCGCTCTACGAGCAGCGAAACGTAGGCCTGTGGGTGATCGAGCCCTCGTTGACGTTGGCACAGCTTGAGGCCTCACATGCTACGCAGCAACAAAACGGGCTGCGAATCGCGTACCTGGACGCCTATCAGCACAAGGGCGGCGTTCGTTTCTCCGCAATCTGGCATCAGGGGTATCTCGGCCCGGTTGAGATGCACCCCAAATTGACGGACGCTCAATATCAAGAACACGACCAAACCAACGTCACAGCCGGAGCCAGGACGCTCTTTACTGTCGGCTATGCGCTGAACGGCCAGCACATCTTTGCTGGCGCGTGGCGGACATAAGGGCGGTAGCTCCGCCCTCGTCGGTCCTGTATCGCTTCCGATAGCTCGCCAACGGCTGCGCTCTCAATGCGCAGCACAGCGGCTGCGCATCCAAACTGGACAATCAACCATGTTGCTATGCCTTATCAGGTAGTGCGCGACCCCTCGTGGAAATCAGGGGCATGCGATCGCAG
>DASWTW010000407.1:0-36604 GCA_036401895.1 Herpetosiphonaceae bacterium
CCTCAGCGGCACCCATGCCTTGCCGGCCACACCCGCCAGCAGCCCGGCTACCAGCGGTGCCAGCATCGCCGCCCAGGTCATCAACCGTCTCGCCCTGGATCAGCCCGGTGCCACACCTATGCCCTTGTTGCGCATGCACGCGCCGCCCGAATCGCCAATGTTCAGCCGGGAATCAGTGTCAGGCCCAGCGGAGGCTGCCGACGGAGCCGCCCAAGCGTCGACGATGGAATCACCGGCCACACAGCCCTCGGTGATGTCGTCGCTCGTGCGTCGCTCGGCGATCCTGCCGGCAGCGCCGAGCTTCGTGGCCGAAGCAGGAGCGATGGGAGCAATGGCATCGCAAGCGGCTGAGACAGGCGATGGTGCAGTTCAGCGCAGCGCCGCAGCCGACTACGCGCTGCCGATGCTGCAACGCACAAGTGTTCAGCGCTTCTTTGGCTCACGGCCGGGGCTGAGGCTACCATCGCTGGGCGGTCTCCAGAACAGCGTCAACTCGCTGGCGGGCCAGACCCAGGGTATGGTCAATCAAGTCACCGGGCTACCTGGTCAATTGCAAGGCCAGGCGCAAGGCATGATCAACCAAGTCACTGGCATGCCCGGCCAGCTCATGGGGCAAGCCCAGGGCATGATCGACCAGGTGAGCAGCATGCCCAATCAGCTCACGGGTCAGGCGCAAGGCATGATTGATCAAGTCACCGGCATGCCCAATCAGCTCATGGGTCAAGCGCAAGGCATGATCGATCAAGTTACCGGCATGCCCAACCAACTTATGGGCCAGGCGCAGGGTATGCTCAATCAGGTCACCGGCATGCCCAACCAACTCATGGGCCAGGCGCAAGGCATGATCGACCAGGTGAGCAGCATGCCCGGCCAGCTCATGGGCCAGACTCAGGGTATGCTCAATCAGGTCACTGGACTATCTGGTCAATTGCAAGGTCAAGCGCAAGGCATGATCGACCAGGTCACCGGCATGCCGAACCAGATCATGGGCCAGGCCCAGGGTATGATCGACCAGGTGAGCAGCATGCCCGGCCACTCGCAAACCCCGGCCGGCAACCCGATGGCTGGACGCGCCACGCATCTGACTCTGCTCCGGCCCACCCGGGGCGAAGCGCAATCTGCTTCTATGGGAGACGAGCGAAATGCTGAGTCGGAGGCCAGGCAGGCAGAGCAGCAATCAGGCGGCGCGGGCGCAGGGGCTTCGGCAAAGGGCGAGGCAGGCAAGCAGGACAAGCCCGATATGGAAATGCTTGCTCAGCAGGTCTACGCGCGCTTGCGCCACCGGCTCCTCATCGACCGAGAACGACTAGGACGTTAGCAATCTAGCATCATACGAGGTATAGATATGGCGAGCGGTCAGCTTACGAAAGCAGAAATCGAGAACTTAGACACCGGCAAAAGCGTTGTCTGCATGTTCAACCCCAAAGAGTACACCTTGTCCAGGAGCAATAACTGGACTGATAAAACTTCTAAGGGGCGCGATGTTCCCGAGCTGGAGTTTGGCGGCGGTGCTCCGGCTAATCTCACGCTTCAGCTGCTTTTCGATACCTACGAGACCCGTGGCGATGTCAGTAAGATCACCCAGAAGCTGTGGGAGATGATGAAAATCGTCCAATCCAGGACGAATCCGGCCACTAAAATCGGCGAGCCGCCCCACTGTCAATTTAAGTGGGGCAGTGTGTGGGCGTTTGAAGCAGTCATCGTGAGCATCTCGCAAAAATTCACGCTGTTTGCTGCGGATGGCACGCCTTTACGCGCAATCCTCGATGTCACGTTCAAGCAGATTGCCGACCAGGATAAGTATCCACGCCAGAATCCCACGTCCGGCGGCAATCCCGGCGAGCATGTTCGCATGATCCGCGAGGGTGAAACCCTGCCCTATATTGCTTACGAGGAGTATGGTGATTCAACCGTATGGCGTCATCTTGCAGACACGAATAGTATTCGCGATCCTCGACGGCTGCGACCGGGGGATATGCTTTTGATCACGCCATTGCAATGAAGACTGCTCACCTGAGCAATATTTTATCAGGGATAGCTGTATGTCTCAGACGAGTAATATCGATAAAATTTTCATCAAGGTCGACGGCTCTGATCTGCCTGTGAATGTGATGCACACGCTGAAGGATGCGGTCGTTGAAGACGATATTGCGCAGCCGGGCATGTTTGTCCTGCGCTTTCACGATCCACAAATGGCACTCATCGACGGAGACCAGTTCAAGCTGGGTCGCGAGATCCAGGTTGACGGTGCCGATCGACAGGGCAAGCGCAAGCCGATTCTGGTCGGCGAGGTGACTGCGCTAGAGCCCGAGCTTGATCAGTTCGATCCGGTGCTCATTGTGCGCGGCTATGATCGATCGCACAGGCTGTACCGCGGCCGTAAAACACGTACGTTTCTCAATCAAACCGACAGCGATATTGCCTCCCAGATCGCGCGCGAAGCCGGATTACGTACCGACATCGAGGCGACTCAAGAGCAGCACAGCTACGTCATTCAGGATAACCAGACCGACATGGAGTTTCTGCGGGCGCGGGCAGCGCGGATCGGCTACAGTATCGCCGTCGAAGAGCGCAAGCTGAAGTTCCGACGCGTCGAGGTATCGCCGCCGGACGCGCCGGCCCAGGATTGGGGCATGTCACTGAAGTTCTTTCGCGCGCGCCTGACTGCGATCGCGCAGCCGAATGATGTTCAGGTGCGCAGCTGGGACCCCAAGATGAAGCGCGCGGTGGTCGGCAAGGCCTCCAAAGCTGCGAAGCCTTCGCAGATCGGCGACGGCAAGACCGGCGGTGAGGCGGCGCAGCCCTTTGGCTCCCAGGCAACCGTTACGATCACCAATCAGCCGGTGCGCACCCAGGGCGAAGCGGATAACCTGGCGCAGGCAACGCTTGACGAGCTTTCGGGCGGCTATTTGACGGCAGAAGGACAGTGCCAGGGCGAGCCTACCCTGCGCGCCGGCACACTGGTCGAGATCAAAGGCGTTGGTCAGCGGCTCGGCGGCAAATATTTTGTGACTGCGACGCGGCATGAGTACACAGCCAAGGGCGGCTATATCACAACGTTCACCGTCAATGGCCGGCAGCCGCGCAACCTTGTCGCATCGGTCAACGGCCATCACCAGCGCCACACGATCGATGGCGTGGTGATCGGCGTGGTGACCAACATCAACGATCCCGACAAGATGGGCCGGGTCAAAGTCAAGTTTCCGTGGCTGGACGAAGGCCAGGAGAGCGACTGGGCGCGGCTGGTCGGCGCGGGCGGCGGCAAAGATCGCGGCTTTATGATCGTGCCCGAGGTCGACGACGAGGTGCTGGTCGCGTTTGAGCACGGCGACATCAGCCGGCCCTACATCATCGGCGGGCTGTGGAACAGCAAAGACACCGTGCCTGTGCAGGCGGTCGAGGGCGGGAAAGTCGTTCACCGGGCGCTCAAAACCCGGCTCGGTCACCTGATCGAGTTCAAGGACGACGGCGGTCCTGGCTATATCCAGATCAAGAGCGCGGGCGGCCACACGATCAACATCAACGACACCGACAAATATATTCGCATCAAGTCGCAGAGCCACACGGTGCTGCTGGACGATCAGGGCAAAGCTGTCAAGATCGAGTCGGCCGGTGATGTCGAGATCAAAGGGCCGGGCGGCAAGCTTACGATCACATCCGGCGGCGTGCAGCTAACGTCCAATTCCGGCCTAACCGTTCAGGCTAACTCGATGCTGGACGTTAAGTCCAGCGCAGCGCTCACCATCCAAGGGGCGATGGTCAAGATCAACTAAGTTGCCAGGGCCTTCTGGTACCAGATAACCTGTCATTGTAGCCAGAAAAGGTGTACATATGAGTTTCCCAGCGGCTCGCTTAACCGATACTACCGCGACGGGCGATATTATCACCGGGCCAGGCGTTCCAACCGTGATGATCGGCGGCCTGCCTGCGGCAACCGTGAGCGATGCGACGACCGGCGCGTTCTGTACCGGCATGGTTACTATGGGCAGTGGCACCGTCCTGATCGGCGGCAAGCCCGCTGCCAGGGTTGGTAGCCAGTGCAACGGCGTGAACACCGTGGGCGCTCCCACAACCACAGTCGTGGCCAAGGGCGCGCCAACCGTCTTGATCGGCGGGTAGCGGACAGCGAGCACAGCGGACAAACAGGATCGCGCTCGTTCCACGAGGCTTGCAGGAGCGCAGGCGAGCGAGCGCCAGCTAGCAGAAGCGGGTAGAGGTTCACTAGTGACTCAACTGAGCGATATTATCGGCTCCGGTTGGCGGTTTCCACCAAACGTTGATGGCCGAGGCGGGATCGCGCTGGTTTCGCGCGAACAAGAGATCGAAGAAGCTATTGAAATCATCCTCAGCACGCCCAAGGGCCAGCGCATCATGCGCCCTGAGTTCGGCTGCCGTATCCATGAGCTGATCTTCGCACCGATGAACGCGGGCACCGCAACCGCAGTCGCACACCATGTCAAAGAAGCGCTGGGCTGGTGGGAGCCACGGATCGACGTCGAGGATGTGACCGTCGAGTCCGATCCGAATAATCAATCGTGCTTGCTGATCTACATCTCATACCGTATTCGAGCCACCCATGATGAGCGAGCGTTGGTTTATCCCTTTTACACTATTCCGGGCGAAAACTAGGATCTCGTCCATTCCACACGATCGCTTGCTTGTCTAGGAGATATTCGATGTCGCTGCCAACACCTAATCTCGACGATCGCCGGTTCCAGGATCTTGTGGATGAGGCCAAGCGGATGATCCCGCGCTATTGTCCGCAGTGGACCGACCATAACGTGAGCGATCCCGGCGTAACCTTGATTGAGCTCTTCGCCTGGATGGTCGAGACGATGATCTATCGTCTGAACCGCGTCCCGGAAAAAAGCTATATCACCTTCATGGACCTGATGGGCGTGCAGCTCCAGCCGCCCGCCGCCTCACGGACCAAGCTGACCTTCTGGCTGGCCGCGCCCACCAACGACGCCGTAACAGTGCCGGTCGGCACCGAGGTTGCGACCGTGCAGACGGCCTCCGAGGCCGCCGTCAGCTTCAGCACGGATGCGGATCTGGTCATCCGGCCGACCAAGCTGATCGCCTGTCTGACCTCGCCCGACGAGCACCTGTTCGAGGATCAGTTCTGGAAGCTCGCGGTGCCCAACCAGTCGTTTGTGGCCTTCAGCCACCAGCCACAGCCGGGCAACGCCTTCTACCTCGGCTACGAGCAGGACCACAGCAACCATATTCTGTCGCTGTGGATCGACTGTACGATCGAGGGTATCGGCGTGGACCCGACCAACCCACCGCTCTCCTGGGAGGTCTGGTGTAACGACGGCTGGGCCGAGGCCGAGATCGATCGCGACGAGAACGGCCAGCGCAATGACGAGACCGGTGGTCTTAACAAAAAAGGCCGCGTGGTACTGCATCTGCCGCCGGGCATGACGCCGACCGAGATCGGCGGCAAGCGTGGCTACTGGCTGCGCTGCCGGCACACGCCGCCCAAACCGGGCCAGCCCACCTACTCCGCATCGCCGATGATCTACACGATCGAGTCGGGATCGATCGGCGGCATGATGACCGCCACGCACGCCCGCACGATCGTCGGCGAGATGCTGGGCCGCAGCGACGGCATGCCGGGCCAGGGCTTCCAGCTTGAGGCCACGCCGGTACTGCCGCGTCAGGCGTACGAGACCCTGGAAGTGCAAGAAGAAGACGGCATCTGGTATCGCTGGGAAGAGCGCACCGACTTCGCGCAGTCGATGCCGCAGGACAAGCATTATGTGCTCGACAGCGTGAGCGGCGAGATTCGTCTGGGACCATTCATGCGCGAGCCTGACGGCACCGGCCGCCACTATGGCGCGGTTCCGGCGCGCGGCAACATGATCCGCTTCAGCCGCTACCGCAGCGGCGGCGGCACCCACGGCAACGTCGATACCGGCAAGCTGACCGT
Source organism: Herpetosiphonaceae bacterium (assembly GCA_036401895.1). Taxonomy (GTDB): domain Bacteria; phylum Chloroflexota; class Chloroflexia; order Chloroflexales; family Kallotenuaceae; genus LB3-1. The sequence goes on from DASWTW010000407.1 coordinate 5,933, forward strand.
GCTCAAAAACGCTGTGCCGTATGTCGATAAGGTTACTAATCGCCAGCCCGCGATTGGTGGTCGTGACGCCGAGAGCCTGGAGCGAGCCAAGCTGCGCGCGCCGCAGCTCCTGCGCACGCGTGACCGCGCGGTGACGGCGGAAGACTTCGAGTACCTGGCCAAGCAGGCCTCGTCAAGCGTCGCGCGAGCACGCTGTCTCCAGCCGCGCGCGGTGGGCATGTCGAACACGCCGCCGCCAGGGATCATCCAGATGCTGCTGGTGCCGGATCTTTCCAGCGCCGAGGGCCGCATTCTGCCCGAGCATCTGCGCATGTCTCAGGAGGCGATCCAGGAGGTTCAGCAGTACCTGGACGAGCGCCGCATGCTGACCACGATCATCAAGATCGGGCAGCCCGACTATGTGTGGGTCTCGGTCGACGCCCGGCTTAAGGCCCGCCACGATACCGATCCCGAGGCGGTGCGCCGCGACGCGCTGAACAAGCTCTACCGCTTCTTGAACCCGGTTGTGGGCGGCACCGAGCGCAGCGGCTGGCCCTTTGGCCGCGATCTCTATATTTCGGAAGTCTATGCTGTGTTGCAGAGCGTTCCCGGCGTCGAGTACATCGAGCACGTCAAGCTCTGGCTGGAAGATAAACAGGAGCCGCAGGAGCGCATCTCGCTGCCGCCCAACGGCTTGATCGCGTCGGCTGAGCACCGGATCGCAGTGGTATAACCGTCATGCTAGAAACGATGGATTACGGCACGCTCACCTACACCGACCAGCAGGGCACGGACCAGAAGTTCAAGCTCCGCCTCGGCAGTATGACAATCGGCCGCGCGCCCGAGAACGAGATCATCTTTGAGGATGAGCAGATTGCGCGCTTTCATGTCCGGGTGCTCTGCCTGCCCGACGGCTGCTGGGCGATCAACCTGAGCACCGATCCGACGCTGCTGAACCAGGTGCAGATGACGCCCAACGTCCGCACGCTGCTGCGCGACGGCGATACAATCCATATTCGCGGCTACCGCGTGCGCTACAACGCCCGGCAAGCTCTGGAGCATCCGTCGCCGGTGCTGCGTCCTGAGATCGCCGCGAAAATCCCGCAGATCGTCAAGGTCAATCCCGCGCCGCCGTCCGCGCCATCCGTGCGCCGCCTGAGGGGCAACAGCGGGCCGCCGCGCATCCAAAAGAACTTCTACCATGATCACGGCTACAGCACCTACATGCAGTATTTGCCGCCCGTGTATCAGGAAGACGATTTTCTTGGCCGGTTTTTGCTGATCTTCGAGTCGATCATCGACCCGCTGGAACGCACGATCGAGCAGATCCCGCTGTACTTCGACCCGCGCATGACGCCCGACTCGTTTCTGGCCTGGCTGGCCTCCTGGGTCAACATCGCGCTCAACGAGAAATGGTCGATCGCGCAGCGCCGCTCGCTGATCAAGGCGGCGCCGGATCTGTATCGCTGGCGGGGCACGCGGCGCGGCATGACCGAGTATCTCAAGCTTTACAGCGGCGTGAAACCGATCATCGTCGAGCCCGAGCAGGCGCACCCTGACGAGCACGAGCCGCTGCCCAACTATGTGTTTCGGGTAATCCTCAATGTGCCGGATGTGGACGAGATCGACCGCGAGATTATCGAGGAGATTATCGAGGCCGAAAAACCGGCGCATACCGCATATATTCTGGAGATTCACCAGGTAGACGTTGCGCAATCCTAGCCTAGCATCGCCCACGGCACATCGCGCGCCGGGAAAGGATCTTCTATATGGATTACGGCTGGCTGCAAATCAATCATCGCGGTGGTATGCAGCAAGATATTCCTCTTGGGGTTGAGGTCACGTTTGGTCGTGCCCAGGATAATGATGTGGTGCTCAACGAGTCCACGGTCTCGCCCTACCACGCGAAGATTGCGTGCGATAGCACGGGCTGCTGGATCGTCGATCTGACGAGCGCCAACGGTACCTATGTCGACGGCACGCGTCTCTTCAGCCAGCAGCCGCAATTGCTGAGCGAAGGAATGACGATCCAGATCGGCAATACCCGCATCATTGCCTATCCCGCCGAGGGTACTGCATCGGATGCTGAGCAGCCAGATCCGAACATTTCTACCGCGCCGACGCTCGCCGCTCCGGTGGTTGCAGCGCCATTACCGCCCTCGACGCCGATCGCGCCGACTGAGACCTTTGCCAATCCGTTCATGGCTAACACGCCACCGCCGGTTTATAGCGCGCCGAGCATGGCTCCGCCGCAGGGCGGTGGTAGCGCCAGCGCCTCGTCAGCCTCAGCCAACCTGACGTTGACGACGACGGATCTGGCGGCGCACGCGGGCGGTACAGCCTTCAGCTCGATCTTTGTCGTCAATCGCTCGACGATCGTCAACCGCATCGAGCTGGTTGTCGACGGCGTGCCGCCTTCCTGGGTCACGATCAAGCCCAACACGCTCTCGCTGTTTCCCGGCGGTCAGGGCGAGGCGCAGGTGCAGATCAGCCCGCCGCGCGATCCCAACAGCCGCGCGGGATCGCACGCGTTCGAGGTGATCGCCCGCTCGGATCAGTTCCCGACCGAGCGCACAGCCGTCGCCGGCTCACTGACGATCTTACCCTACAGCGAGTTCGCGCTCGACATCAATCCACAGCAGCAGACCGGACGCGTGCAAGGCACCTACGAGGTCGAGGTTTCCAACAAGAGCAATAGCGAGCACACCTTTCAGTTCGAGGGCCGCGAAGCCGAAAACTCGATGACCTTCCGCTTCCTGCCGCCGACGCTCAAGGTCGGGCCGGGCGAAGTCGCGACGGTACGCGCGCGGACCAGGCTGGTCGCCACGCACTGGGTGGGCAGGCCCAAGATCTACCCGTTTACGATCAATGTCGCGCCCGCCGATGCGTCGTCATCGCCGCAGCAGGTGAGCGGACGTCTGGTGCATCGCCCGCCGATCTCGCCGCAGCTGCTGATGTTCATGCTGCCGCTGATGATTCTGGCCTGCGGTGGCCTGGCCGCGCTTTGGCGCTATACCAGACCCAAGATAACAGAAGCGTTCAACCCAACCGTAACCGCTACCGTTCAAGTGGCGCTGACCACGCCGACGTTCTTTTTGACCGACACGGCCACGCCATTGGAAACGGTTGTAGCGATCGCAACTGATGTTGCGTCATCGCCACCGCCGGAGCCGACGCTGGTGGTGCCGCCGGTTGTGGTGCCCCAGCAGCCGACGAACGGCGCGCAGCAGCCGCTTCCGGTAGCATCGGCCGCGCCCGCCGCCACCACTGCGCCGACGGCCACACAGCCGCCGACGCCGACGGTGTTTATCCAGCCGACAGCCACAAACAATCCCACCTCGACAACAGCGCCGACAGCCACCGCATCGCCGACGCCGACGCTTTTTGTGCCGACGACGATGATCGTGAATACATCAGTGCCCTTGCCCACATCCACCCCTGGGCCGACCTCGACGCCGACGATCACGCCGACGCCGATACCGCTCGTGATCACGGCCTCGGCAAGCAATACCGAGCCGTCGAGCCGCGATTGTACCAAGACCTTTACCTTTAACGGCGCGATCAACTTGAATGGTCCAGGGCTGGTCAAATATCAGTGGGAGCGCAGCGACGGAACGTCCAACGAGATCCAGGAGATCAACTTTGCCAGCGCCGGCACGCAGAGCGTGTACCACACCTGGACTGTGACGACGCCTTCCAGCGGCTGGGCGCTACTCCGCGTGCTGGAGCCGAAGCCCGCGACATCCCAGCAAGCGACCTACACGCTGAGCTGCGATAAACAGCGCATGGCCTATATCTATACTACCGACACGCGCAGCCGCGATGCGTTCAACCAGTTTTTCTTCAACCAGGAGTTTGTGATCGATCTGGTCCCGCAGTCTGGCGTGAGCAACCATCCGAATGCCGCAGCCTGGACCAATGTTGTGATCGGCAATGACACAAGCTGGTCGGCGATCGGCGCGGATACGCAAAAGATCCTGGGCCTGGGCAAGCCGGTGCTCGGCATCGGTAGCGGCGGCCAATCATTCTTCGCGGCAGCCAGTCTTGGCGGCAGCGGTCAGCAGTTGAGCGGCAAAGATATCAGGCCCTTCAGTAAGCAAGACACCACCCTCTGGGATGGCATCAGCACTGCTACTAATGTGCCGCTGTACACCACCAGCACGCAGATGGTGGGCGTGTATAACCCACAGGCCAGGAAAGGGCTGATTCGAGTCGGGCAAGACATCAACAGCGCCGATCATTATCCCATCGTGGCTGAAGAATATAAAGGCCAGTGCTTCAAGCTCTGGGGCTTCAACGGCATCCCTGAGGCGATGACGGATCAGGGCAAGCGGTTGTTTACCAACCTGTTCTACAAGAACGCCTGCCCGCCGACGATCTCGCTGATCAAGATTACCGTGAGCGAAGTTCACTGTACCAAGGCGCTCGAAGAAAGTCCTCCTTTCGGAAATGGCGATGAGATCTATTTCAAGATCACCGGAAGAACCGCCAACGGCGCCACCAGGACCAGCGATACGACGGTTCGGCGCGAGGTGATACAAGGCGTCGCCTATGCTCCTGGCATGACTACGCCGCTTGAGTTTGGCGATCCTGCCGACTCGCTGGAGATCAGCGTCGAAGGCGTGGAGCTGGACTCGGGCGAGTTCAACGACGGCAATAACACCTTGGTCGGCGCGCCGCAGACGATCTCCCGTGATGAGCTATTCGCGGTGTTCGGCAAATCGACAACGCGCGAGTTCTATGTGACCGAGAATAACATGGGCGGCACCTACAAGGTCACAGTCCAGATCAGTGTTCAATAGGAGCCCGGATCGAGCCGCTCTCGATGCATAAGAACTGCAACCATCCCACGCGGCAGATCACGCATGCGCGATCTGCCGCAGCCGGAAGCCCACCCATCGGAGCCCGCTCTCCCACCCAGGCCGAAGGCCGATCCTAACGCTCATCCTTAGCATAGATAGGTAGCGCAGACGATGGTTCAGACAGTAGACTCGCAACAGCTTCATCCTTCACCGGCACCGCTCGAAGCAGCAGAGACGGAGCTGTCGTTCGGCATCATGCTGATCTGCTATCCTGACGAGCGCCAGGAGATCTTCGACCTGGTCCGGGCAACGATCCATGTCGGCCGCGCGCCCGACAACGATGTCATCCTGGACGACGAGCTGATCGCCGAGCATCACGCGCAGATCTTGTGCGACAACAGCGGCTGCCAGGTGCTGGATCTCGGAAGTCATATCGGGAGCCAAATTCTGGAGCGCGACGAAGCCGGTAAGCAATCGCTGACTGGCCTGAGATTGCCGCCCAAGATGCCGTACTCGCTGGTCAAAGGCACAACCGTGCTCATGGGCGAGATCCTGCTGATCTATTATCCTTCGACCAAGGATATTCCTAAGGCTGTCCCGGCTGAGGAGGGGCTGCTGCGCCGTATGCTGCGCGTCGTCATGTTCCTGCTACTCTTCTTCGTGCTCACCGGCGGCAGCATCGTATGGGTGCGCAGCTGGATGAGCAGCTCGACCTCACTCGCCAGCAGTGCGGCTCCGATCCGCGAGACCAGCGTATCCACGCCCACGCTCGTACCTCAGAGCACGGCAACGCCCACGCTGACCAGCAACATCTATGTGGTCGATACGACCTTTGAGCTTAATCTGCATATTCGCAGCGCTCCCGGTCTAGACCAGCCGATCCTGGGTAAAGTAGCGTATGGCACCGTGGTACGGGTGTGGAGCGAGCCCGTGCGCGTAGGGCCATATCACTGGGTGCGAGTGGATGCCCCTACGCTTTCGGGCTGGTGCATCTTTGACGGGCTGCGCCCACATCCATGATCATGCGGCGGCTGCCACAGGTAAGTCTGGGCCGCTGCGACATCATCAGCATAGCTTCGATTCCCCGAGATTAAGATCGAGAGGCATATACCGGCTCAACAGGCATGATACCCGCAAACAGTGAAATATTTACAGACTCTAGTACTATTGCGACCGATAGTTCTACAGATTATCTTGTGCCTATTACTCCCCAACAGGCTAATCGTTCAGGAATATTCTTGCATACGCATACGGAGCGCCATTCATGACTCACATCCCCTACCCACGGCTTCGGCCGCTCGCTCCTGTTTCTAAACGTCTTGCGTTTAAACTTCTTTCGTTGAGTCTTATCTTGAGCCTGCTGCTGTACGGATTCCAGCATATCTTGCAGCGGCCTCAAGCACTCGTTGATATGCTGCCTGCGGCGCCTATATCGGCGCTCGACACAAGCCGGCTGCCGATCGATTTTGTGCCCAATCGAGGCCAGGCCGATAGCAGCATCAAGTATCATGCTCAAGGATTAGGCGGCACAATCTCCTTTGCCGCGGATCAGATTATCCTCACGCTCCCGACCGGCGCCTCAGACAAGCAGGCAAGTAGCGCCAATGCCCGAGCGCTCGCAGCTAGCGACAACACTACGGTTCGGCTGCGATTTGTCGGCGCGAACGCTGCGCCCCAGATCCAGAGCAGCGAGCAGCATCCGGGAGTCGTGAACTATTTGCTGGGCAACGATCCGGCGCAGTGGCGAACGAATATCCCTACGTATGGTGCGCTGCACTATCAGCAGCTTTATCCCGGCATCGATCTGCGCTACGACGGCCAGGGAGGCCGGCTCAAAGGCACCTACACCGTTGCCCCAGGAGCCGATCCGTCACGTATTCGCTGGCGCTACGACGGCACCACGGGCGCAGCCGTCGACGATGACGGCAACCTGGTTTTAACACTGCCTGCCGCTCATACCAGCCAGCCGGCCTTGACACTGATCGAACAGGCTCCGCTGGCCTGGCAGACAGTAAATGGACAGCAGATTCCGGTCAGCGTCCGCTACGCCATCGCCGCCGACAGCAGCATCGGCTTTACGCTCGGCAGCTATGATGTAACCCAGCCGCTCACAATCGATCCCGAGCTGATCTACAACACATATTTTGGTGGCGTACTTTTAGATAGCGGCAATAGTGTAGCGGTGGATCAGGCAGGCGCGGCGTATGTCACAGGCAAAACCCCTTATGCGGTCTCGATATTGAGCGGCGTTGATGTGTTTGTCACCAAATTCGCGCTCGATCAGAATAATCAGGTTATTCGAGCTTATGCCACCTATGTCGGCGGCCTTGGTGAGGATGTCGGCTATGGTATTGCCGTAGATAACACGGGCGCAGCCTATGTTACAGGTCAGACCTACTCGGGGGACTTTCCGACCTCCCGCGCGCTGCAAAGCTCTTTCGGCGGCGAAAGCGATATGTTCGTCCTGAAGCTCAACCCTTCAGGAGGACCCGTTTATAGCTCCTACCTGGGTGGATCAAAAGGTGATGCCGGCAACGGCATTGCCGTAGATAGCGCGGGGATTGCCTATGTCATCGGTACCGCCCGCAGCGGCATAACCAACACCGGTTCCTGTAGCTATCCCTTCGACGGTAACGGCAATAACAACACTACTACCGACGCCTATTTTGCTAAGCTTGAGCTGCCGCCGTCAGGCAATCTCCAGCGCAGCTATGCATCCTACTTAGGCGGCAGCGCAGATGATACCGGCCAAAGTATTGCGCTGGGTGCGCCGAATAAAGTTTATCTGATCGGCACCACTTCCAGCGACGATCTAGATCTCGTAGCCGGCGACGGCTCCTATGGAGGCAGTCGAGATGCGTTTGTCGCGAAGTTCGACATTAGCAAGTCATCGGGCTGCCTCGAATATAGTACGTACCTGGGCGGCTCCGCAGAAGATCAAGGGCGGAGTATCGCGATCGATAGCGCCGGGCATGCCTATGTAACCGGCTGGACGTCGTCTAATGATTTTCCACGCAGCGGCAGCGGCTATAGCGGCCATAGCGGTGGTCAGGACATTTTTGTCACAGAATTAGATCTTCAGCAGTCGGCACCGGTGTACAGCACCTTTTTCGGCGGCAACGGCGATGATCGAGGTCTGGGGATTGACATCGATAACTTAGGTAATGTGTACATCACAGGCGATACACGATCGCCGTCTAACGCTTCGGCGCCAACTGCAACACCAACCCCGACCAATACGCCCACAAACACGCCGACACCGACACGAACGCAAACCCCGACCAACACGCCGACGCCGACGCGAACGCAAACCCCGACCAACGGTCCGTCCAGCACGCCGACCCAGACGCCGACCAACGGTCCGTCCAGCACGCCGACCCAGACGCCAACCAACGGTCCATCCAGCACGCCAACCCTGACGCCGACCAACGGTCCATCCAGCACGCCGACGAATACTGCCACACCGAGCAACACGCCAACCAATACCGCAACACCGACCAATACCGCAACACCGACCAACACTGCGACACCGAGTAACACACCAACCAATACCGCAACACCGACCAATACCGCGACACCGAGTAACACACCAACCAATACTGCAACACCGACCAATACCACGACGAATACACCAACCAACACACCGACCGATATCGCGACCACGAATCCAACCAGCCCGGTTAACACTGCCGGCAGCAACCCTCGCACCCTGGAAGTCACAGGTACTCCTGAGGGAACTGCCACCGCGACCCCAACTGCTGAGGCGACGGCCACGCCTACGCAGACTTCAGGGGCGACGGCCACGCCTGCGCAGACTTCAGGGCCAACCGCGACCAATACCACAGTGCCAACCAACACGCCGACCCCGATCCCAACTGCGCCCGGCTCCTTGCCGACAAGTCCTGATGCCTTCAGCACGGCGTATCTGGGCGGCTTGACGGATGGGTTTATGGCAATGATCAATGTGAAAACGTCAGTGGTATCGGAGCAGCTGATCTACAGCACCTATCTCGGCAGTACCGGAAACGATGTTGGCCGTAGTATTGCCCTGGATGTCGCGAATAATATTGTCGTAGCCGGCGATGTCGGCGGCGCGTTCAAAGCTCCGCCGGTCAAATCTCCCTCTACCGGGGGCACGCACCAGGGCCAGAACGACGCCTTCGTGATGAAGTTCAAGAACCCGGCGCCCAGCGATACGCGCGTGTTCCTCCAGGTTAATCCTTTGGAAGTGCCCGACACGCAGATCGGCTGGGGGCAGGTGTTTAGCGTGGATGTCAGGGTCGATCGCGGGAAAAGGCCGATCACCGCGCAAAAGACGTATATCGTCGACGCCGATATCAAATTCAGCGCCGCTGATCTTGAGGTCGTCGATCCGGTATCGCTCAATCCCGCCGCCACGATTCAGCCCTCCGGCAACGTGATCGACGCGACGAGTGACGTCAACAACAGCACAGGCACAATCGGGTTCGCGGCGACGGTGCAGCAATCGGTTCTGAGCCAGGAGGTGAGCGTTGCCACGATCCATTTCCGAACGCGCAAAATTGCTAGCGAGTCATCTATAACGGTTGCCTCCGGCGCGCAGCTGCTTATCAACAATATTGATACCGGCCCCTCATTCGAAGGTGATAAGGTCGGAATTACCGATGGCTTCTGGCTGAGAGGCAAGCTTTCGAGTGAGCCGGGCACCAGGCTGGATCAGGCAATCGACCTGGGGCGCGATACCGTAGCCGGCCTGACCTTTACCAACGGCAATCAATCCACAGCTATCAACGGGATCAGGACCGGCGCGGACGGGAAGATGATTGCCAGTGAGATGATCGGCGATCTTGTCAAGATCAAGGGGATTCCGGCTGGGGTCTACGATGTCACAATCAAGGGCACGAACACGCTCAGCAACATGTATCCCGCCGTTGATCTGCGCAAGATCCAGGAGCAAACGTTCAACACGCTCAGGGCCGGTGATACGAACAACGACAATCGTATCAACGGCGGTGATGTTTCGTTCCTCGCGCCGTTCTTCCAGCAGCCGGTGCCGACCGCTCCCAGCACCGCGTTCAACTACGCCAACGTCGATAAGCGCGGCACCATCGACGGCGCTGATGTTTCGGCGATCGTCTGCAACTTCTTGCGGGTTGGACCGCTCCAGAATGGCGGCGACGATACCTGCTCACCGCCGCCTCCCACGCCGACCGGCCTGGCCATTGCCGCGTCTCAGCCAACCTTGAGCGTGAGCACCAGCGCGCAGACGTTGCAGGCCGGCGACATCTTCACCGCCAGCCTTGAGCTGGATCTGAGCTCGGCGACGGCTGACACGATCGACGCGTATCTGGATTTCGACCCGCGCTATCTTGAGGTCGTAGACGGCGCCGGGCAGCCGGCAGCGCACCTGGACCTCAACCAGAGCCTGTTCAGCAGCGCAACGTATAACACGGTCGATCATGATCGTGGCCGGATGGGCATCTCTGTCTCACGGTTCAGCAAGCCGTGGCTGAGCGGCAAAGTCAAGCTTGCGACCATTCGGCTGCGGGCAAAAGCGCCGATCGCGGCGACAAGCATCGAGTTGGTCGATGCCGGCACTCGTCACAGCGACTCATTCAAGGCTGGATACGCGCTTAATGTGCAGCGGGTCAGCGCGGACATCGCTATTCAAGGCGTAACCTACAAGCTGTTTATTCCGAACGCGCATCCATAATCGCAAGGTGCGGGACGGCGAGCGGCCAGGCGTCAGCGCAGGTGCCGCTCGCCGTCCCCGTGGATCGCGGCGAACTTCAGGACACGCAGCCGAGTATATTGTCGAAACCAAAAAGAACGCTGGTATTAGCGAGCCACTATAGATAACCAGGCGCATACGTTGTTCAGATCCAAAGAGTGGAAGCTCAATACATGTTAGCCATACGCTTAGCTTTATATAGTTCTTTGTTGATCACGCAGCCTTCTCTACCTACGGAGCGCTATTCATGACGTACATCCGATACCCGCGCCTTCGTGAGTCTCTGCCATTTTCTCAGCGCCCTTTATTTGGCGCTCTCACTCTGCTGATGATCCTGAGCGTTCTGCTGGGCAATCAGCCGGGATCGTCTCTGGCGACTCCGTTACCCGGCGTAGAGCCTGCGGCGATCACTCATGCGCTTGCCGGCAAACCACTGGCCTTTATACCCAATGTTGGGCAAAGCTCCTCAGATGTCCAGTTTCAGGCTGAGGGCCTGGGCGGCATGATCTTTTTCAATCGCGATCATATTTTGCTCTCGTTGCCGGCCGGTAGCGCAGCCTCGGCCTCCGGCTCGCACGACCCGCTGATGGCGATGGCGGCTCAGCAGCAGATCACAGCCGAAGACCAGCAGCCGGAGCCGATGCATACGGTGCGGCTACGATTTGTCGGGGCCAGCACGGCGCCGCAGATTCAAGGCCTTGAGCGATTGCCCGGCATCGTCAACTATATGGTCGGCAGCGATCCAGACCAGTGGCATACGCACGTGCCGACCTACGCCGGTATCAGCTACCAGCAGCTGTATCCTGGGATCGACCTGCGCTACGACGGCGACGACGGGCGGCTCAAAGGCACCTACATGGTCGCCGCCGGCACCGATCCCAGCCGGATTCGCTGGCGCTACGAGGGAGCGACCGCGCCCAGGGTGGACGATCAGGGCAACCTGATCCTTACGCTGGCGACCGGCGATGGCCGCGCCTCAGCGCTCACCACGCTGACCGAGCAGGCGCCGGTCGCCTGGCAAACGGTGGCAGGCCGCGACATCCCCGTCACAGTGCGCTACGATGTCGCGCCGGACAACACAATCGGCTTTACGATCGGCGCGTATGATCCGACCCAGCCGCTGGTGATCGATCCAACCCTCGACTATAGCACCTTCATCGGCGGGAATGGCGACGATGCGGGCCGGAGTATCGCGGTCGACAGCACCGGCGCGGTCTATATTACCGGCGAAACTACCTCCAATAACATGGGTACGGCCGGCTCCACCTACAAGGGCGGTAAAGATATTTTTGTCTCACGTTTGAGCAGAATAGATCGTCCTGGTGGTCAAATCGTTGAATATACGACCTACCTTGGCGGCAGCAATACCGATATTAGCACCGGCATCGCCGTCGATAGCGCCGGCTACGCCTATATCGTCGGCACGACCAACTCAACCAACTTCGCCAGCGCCGGCAACGCCAACAGCGGCGGCAACGATGCAGTCGTGGCGATCCTGACCAACACCGGCGTGATTAGCTATAGCGCCTATCTTGGCGGCAGCCGCTCTGAAAGCGGCAACGGCATTGCGATCAGCAGCGATAAGATCTACGTCGCCGGCCTGACCGAGTCGAGCAACTTCCCGATGACGGGGACGAATCCTACGCCTTTTCCTGATATTCAGCTCGGCGGTAGCGCGGATGGTTTCATCGCACGGGTGGATAAAGCAACCCGCACGTTGGACTATAGTACCTATCTCGGCGGCACCAGCTCGGATGTAATCAACAGCATCACGCTCGACAGCAGCAATGACATCTATGTCACCGGCTACACCACCTCCTCGGACTACCCGATCCGCAGCGCGGTCTACCCGGTATTCGGCGGTGCGGTCGACTCGTTCATTACGCGTCTGGCCTCGGATGGTCGTTCGCTGGTGTACAGCACCTATCTCGGCGGCTCGGGCTTCGATTACGGCAATAGCATTGCTGTCGGCCCGCAGGGCGAGCCCTACGTCACAGGGTACACCAACTCGAAGGACATGCAGATTATCAACGGCTACCAATCCAGCTTGAAAGGTGGCTACGACGCGTTTCTGATTAAGCTCTACTCTGACGGCTTCCCGGTTGACTACAGCACCTATCTCGGCGGCTCCAGCGGCGACTATGCCAAAGATGTGGTGGTCGGTGAGCAGGGCGCGGCCTATATTATCGGCTCGACTGAGTCGAGTGATTTTGTTATTCAGAACGGCCTGTTATCGCGGCGCAACGGCAGCACGGATGCCTTCGTCACCAAGTTTGTGCCCAGCGGCTCGGGTATCGAGTACAGCACCTTTTTTGGCGGCACCAACAACGATTATGGCGAAGGAATAGCCATCCAGTGCGAGGGAGCAACGCCGTTTACACCGCCGTGCTCCTTATACATTACCGGTCTCACAGATTCGGATAACTTCCCGGCAGTCAGCGGCTCCTGGAAGACCGACTACAGCGGCGGCAGCCACGACGCGTTTGTGGCCAAGCTCGACCCGCTGTCAAGCAATACCCGTATTTTTCTCGATCCGCCGATCCAGTTCGTGGGACAAAATCAGCAGTTCAGCGTTGACATCTCGATCAACACCGGCGGAAAAAGCAGCGATACCGTTGATGCGTATCTGAAGTTCGATCCGACCAAGCTCGAAGCGGTATCTGTTGTAACGGCAACCAACGCGCTCGTCCCTACGATCGGGGAGTTCGACAACGAGGATGGACGCATAGATTTCTCGGCGACCAGGCGCAGCACGCCTCAACAAGGATATTTGCCCGAAGGCAACCTGAAGGTGGCGACAGTTCAGTTCCGCTCCTTGAATACCGCCTCGGCGGGCGAGCCGCTGAATATCGCGCTGGTTTCCGAGGGCGCACGTCAGAGTACGCTGTATCTTGCGGGCAAGCCGATCTCGACAGCGGTGAGCAATGCCAATATTCGGATCGTCGACGGATCGATCCTCAACGGCAAGATCTCGTTCGCCGACGGCGTACGCGGCACGGCGCCCAACCCAGGATGGATGACGCCGTTGTACCGAACGGTGGGCAACAACGTACAAAAAGAGATCATCGTCTACTCGCGAGGGCTCGGACAGATCAAGGGCAGCGCCGATGCGATCACAAACGAGGCCGGCGAGTTCTCGGTCTTCCTCAAAGGCATTCCTGCCGATCGCTACAGCGTCCGCGTCAAAGGCGGCGACACCCTGAGTAATATCCGCCAGGTTGATCTGGCGACGATGGATCAGGTTAATTTTGGCAGCCTCGCGGTCGGCGACAGCACCGGCGACAATATGATCAACGGCGGCGACGTTTCCTACATGGTGCCAGCTTTTGGCCTGGATACGACCAATCCCCAGTTCCGCCCCTATGGCGATACCAATAAAGACGGCCAGATCGACCGGCCGGACGTGGTGACGCTGAGAGAGAATTTCCTGAAAACGGGCGTTGTCTCAGATACCGGTTGTCTGAACGCCGCCTGTGCACCGCCGGCTCCCAGCCCTGCCAGCGTCGGTATTGCGGCAACCGAGCGGCCAACGCTCACGCTTTTGCCGGAAACGCTCTCGGTCGAGACAGGCGAGGTTTTTACTGTCAGTCTTGAGGTCGATCTCAAATCCCAGCGCGCCGACACGATCGACGCTTTTCTCACCATCGAGAATCCCGGTACGCTATCGTTCATCGATAAGGCTGGTAGGGTGATCGACAACGAGTATCTAAAAGGCGAGATCGACTTCAGCACGGCCGTGCTGGGTAACAGCTCCTGCGAGACGACCTATAACAATACGCTCTACCGGGCGGCGAATCAGGTCGAGGCCAATCTTTCCGTGACGTGCTATCAAGAGCCATTCTTGCCGGATCGATTTACCCTGGCTCAGTTCCGCGTCAAGGCCAGCAAGCAAGCAGAAGCTGCAACTATTACCCTGGAGAAAGGCAAGCTGCTGACCGCGGTACGTACGAGCGATCTGTATCTTGGTGGTGTCTCGCTCAACCCAACCCGCAATAAGGTAACTGTGGAGATCAAGGGCAGCAAAGCCTACTTGCCGTTTGCCAAATCCTGACCACGCCGGCGCATAACGCATAAGCGAGCAGCAGCCCGATCGGCCGCTGCTCGCTTTGTTTAGCCCGTATGTGTGGAGTGTACGCTTACAAAAACAGCACCAGCTGCCGTCAGCTATCCCATTGTTCGCGAGCGCTCCGGCAGCGCCTGCACCTCCGGCCGATCGCCGAGCAGCGCGCTATCCACCGAGATCGGGCCGGGGCCGAGCAGCGCCAGCGCCGCCGAGCCCAGCAGCAGTAAAACTTCGGTCCGGGTATCGTTGAAACCCTGGACGACGTTCTCAGCGCCAAACATGGCCGGCAGCGTGACCAGCAGCATCGCTACCAGCATATTGGCGACGAACAACAGGCTGAAGACACGCGTGAGCAGTCCAAGCATCAGCGCCAGGCCGCCGATCAGCTCAAGGTAGGCGATAAACGGCCCCATCAGGCCCGGCAGCGGAATGCCGAGGCTGCCAAAGAAGCCGGCCACGCGATCAGTGCCGCCTAGTACCTTGCCGAGACCGGCCAGAAAGAACGTTAGTCCAATGCCGATCCGCAACAACAGCGGAGCCAGAGACTCGTATCCTGCAAGTCGCCGTAACATACGACCTCCTCACTCGCAGCGCTGCTGAGCAGCGCCTATTGATTAGATCTACGAGTGATTGCAATCGGTTGAATCTTCTTTACTATTTTCGGGAGCGAATTTTAAAAGATCTTCGATCTTGAAACGTGAGATAAGGTTCATGGTAAGGTAGTACTGCTAAAGTATAGTCCATGGAACACTGACATTGACGAAAGACCCCCAACTACGGTACTATACGCGGCGGGACTTCTCAAACAGTGCTCACACCAAAAACATTCACACCAGTTGAATCTATATCTGACCAACTGCTCAGCGAAGAGCGCGCCGACCGTCGACGGCTTGTCTGAGGCTGCACGCCAACGCTACACCAGCCAATTGTCGTATCAACACATACCACAATCCATTAGGGAGGAAACCACCATGAACGCAGCTGCTGAAATCAAGAACCTCTACCTTGGCCTGCTGGAAGCTTACAACACCGGTGACGATCGCTTCATGGCCGATTTTACCGCCAGCGAAGATATGCTTGTCATCGGCACCGACCCCGATGAGTGGTGGGAGACCCACGAGTCGCTTCTGGATGCGCTGCGGGTGAGCTTGAAGCAGTTCCGCGATGCTGGTGTTCATGTGGTGCCGGGCAATCCCCAGGCGTTCGTCGAAGGCTCCGTGGGCTGGATCGCCGACCGCCCGATCTTCCATCTGCCGGACGGTACCGAGATGGAGTCGCGGGTAACGGCGGTGATGCGTCGCCAGGATGGCGTATGGAAGTTCGTTCAGCAGCACTTCTCGTATGCCGTTCGCAACGAAGAGCTTGTCGATGTGAGCGACCAGGAGATCAGCCGCGAAGTAGGCGCCTAGTCGATCTCCCTGGCGATCCTTCCCTTGAGATCAGTGGTTACCTCCTCGATTGTTGTTCGAAACACAGAGCGGCTGGAGCACTCAATGCTCCAGCCGCCTTTGTATAACAGCGCCGGTAGAATTACTGCTCGCGCCGCATCACACAGAACAGCGCGTACGGCGGCGGGTCCAATGTTCCTTGATACACGGTGTCATCGATCGAGAGCACGGCCAGCTCGCCGCCAAAGATTTCTCGCACCTGCTCGGGTGTGAAGCGATGCGGCCCGACATCACTAGGCTGCAATCGGCTCATGCACTTTAAGCAGAAATAGCCGCCCGGCCTCAGGAGCTTGCTAACCGTCTTGACGTACTCCGGCCGCTGCTCAGGCGCGAGCACATGGAAGCACCCGCGATCGAAGATCAGGTCGAACTGGCCGTCAAGGCGCGTATCTAGAACGTCGTCCTGCATCCAGGTGATCGCCGGCCCTTGTTCCCCGGCCCTGGCCTGCGCCTGTTGAATCGCCGCTGCCGAGATGTCGGTAGCCGTCACGGTAAAGCCGCGCCGCGCCAGGTGTACGGCCTGCGTGCCCGGCCCGGTGCCGAGATCCAGCGCGGCACCGCTTTTCAGGCCAAGCTCGTCTAGCGCCCGTCTCAGATCATCGTCCAGCTCAGGGTTGAACCAGGCCATGGTTTCGAGCTGATTTGCTTGATAGAACTCCTCCCAGTGAGGAAGCTGGCGCTCATCTGCTGACATGATCGATCCTCCTAGTTAAGGTTAGGCTGCGTTGAGGTGTGGCCGCGCAGCTAGCTTGTGATAGCCTGGGCTGCCAGCGTACGTGTTATTTGATCGAGATGCCCCAGGCCATGTGCAGCATACAGCTGGACCTGCATCTCAAGGCTTACCACGCCGTTTTCCGGGTGATAGCCCGCGCGCCGCCAGTCAGCATCGGACAGCTGCTCCCAGAAGGTTACCCAGCGTGTGTGCAGGCTGCTCAGCAGCTGAAGCGAGACCATGACATCGGCATCGGTCGCATCGGCAAAACGCGCCCATTGATCTTGATCGTAGGGCTTGAGCGGCGGGTTGTCTTCGGTCGCGATCAGCTTACAGCGGATGTAGCTGTTCATGTGCGAGTCCGCAAGATGATGCACGTTCTGCGCGACGGTCCACTCGCCGGCAAGAAAGGGAGTGGTTAGCTGCTCGCTGGAAAGATCGCGAACCAGCGCGGCCAGCTGCTCGGGAAGCTGGCGAATCTGATCGATGTATGTTTGTCGCTGCTCGGTGGTTAGCATCACGCCTCCGTCGTTTGAGATGTTGGATACGGCTAGCGCTGCGGATTGTAGAGCATGTGCGGAGCGTTGACAAACCGGAAGCATGAGGATTTATGCGAGAAGTAGCTCACGCCGATGCCAATCAACGATCGGCAGCATGATGAGCCAGTACGAACGCAGACATATAAAAAAAACTGCGAGATCATAGCAGCTATGTAGCGGGTGGCTCAGCGTAGTGACGCTTCACCAGCGCCGAGCTACGGCGACTCAGGCGAGATAAAGACAAAGCGTTTAGCGCTTTCCTCGGTGTCGAGCGACAACCAGCTAACGCCGGCGCGAACAGCTGTCCCGACCGTCACCGAGTCGTCTGCTTGATGCGCCAGTGTCACTGCACACACAGTTCCATCCGAGTTATCAGCGATCTCAAGCACATAGACAAAAGACCAGGCGAGGAGGCGATCGCTTGGCCTGACACACGTCACTCCGTTTTCCGTACGAATGGCTACTGTGCCGGTAAAAGAGTGGACCAGATCTGTTCCTGGGAAGGCCAGAACGCCAACGAAGCCGAGCGCCATACCTACGAGTAGAACCGCAGCGCGTGCGAGAGGACGTCCAGCTCCGGCAACAGGTTGCTTCATCATCATGTGAGGTACCTCCTGCGAAACGATCGATTGTATGCGGCCTGGATTCAGCGATGCTCGCCGGTGGAGTGATGAGCGAGAAGGGGCGATCGTGATGCGCTGATCGGGCGATGCAGCGAGGCTATCATTCGCAGGCAAGCTGATCAATCATGCGCCGCTCGCAGCAGCCTTGCACGCTTCTGAGGCTGATCTGACATTGGGTGGCACCAGGGCTGTACAATCGGGAGTAGAACATGGGGAAAAGCCGCCGCGTGAAGGATTATACCTCTTTACAACTACTAGTTGATGTAGTAATATCACACTACGTACCATAGTATAAACGGTTAAACCTCTATCGCATCGCACGGTGCCACACATTCCAGCCCTGCGATCCACCATTCATGGAGGCATTGCGCATGCGTTCAAACTCCGCCGCCGACCCACTCACATACGAGTATCGCACATCCTACACCGCACTGCTCCCCAACGACGCAGCTTCGCCCATCAAAGAATCGCGTCAGATGCGCCTGCCACGCCTTGCATCCGCGCTCACCCGCGACGCCGACGATACCGGCGTGGAGTTTCTCACCCTCTACCGGCAGCTGCTCGCCGACATCGAGGGCTGGTGCAAGCCCACGGGAGCGCCGATCACGCAGGTGATTCGCCGCCAGGCGCTGCACGATTATGTCGAGGTGTACTGTCACACCTACCCGCGCCAGCCCTCCTGCCCGTTCCCGCCGCGCTTCGGTCGCTACCTGGCCTACCTCGATGGTTTTGACGATATTGTTGAAGAGATCGATGGCTGGTGCGAGTGGCTGAGTCGCCAGTTCCTGCCCGGCGTCGTACCGATCCATCTGATCCGCAGCGCGCTGGAAGAGTGGGACGAGCCGCGACGGCCTACCGATCTGCCATATGCACCCGCGTTCAATCCGGTCTTCGGCTCACTGGCGGCGCATGAGCCGGCCTAGCTGTCGATCAGGGCGAGTTTGAGCCGCCTGAGGCGGGCGCGGCATTCGTCTTCAGGAGCGCACAGGCATCGAGCGGCGGCTAAACGGCACACACAGCGGCGTTCCAGTGACCGGATCGCTGACAATGCGGCAGGCGATGCCAAAAACCTGCTGCACGATCTCCTCGGTCATCACGTCCTCGGGAGCGCCGGCTGCCACGATCCGCCCCGCGTGCATTGCGACCAAGTAGTGCGCATAGCGACAAGCCTGGTTGAGATCGTGCAGCACCATCACGATGGTGCGGCTCTGAGCACGATTCAGATCCGACAGCAGATCCAGCACCTCGATCTGATGCGCCAGATCCAGGTAGGTCGTCGGCTCGTCGAGCAGCAGCAGCGGCGTGTTCTGCGCCAGCGCCATCGCAATCCAGGCCTTTTGGCGCTGACCGCCCGAGAGCGTTTCCAGCGGCCGATCGGCGAAGGCGTGCATCCCCGTCACAATTAACGCCTGCTCGACCAGGCGCTGATCTTCCTCGGACCACTGCTGAAGCCAGCGCTGATGCGGATAGCGGCCCTGAATCGCCAGATCGCGCACCGTTAAACCTTCGGGAGCGACCGGACCCTGCGGCAGCACGCCGAGCCGTTTGGCGACTTCTTTGGTCGGTAGCCGCGTGATCGCCTCGCCGTCGAGATAAACCGCGCCGCTCTGAGGCTTCATCAGACGCGCCATGGCGCGCAGCAGCGTGGATTTTCCGCAGCCGTTGGGACCGATCAGCACCGTGATCTCGCCGGCCGGAATCCGCAGCGAGAGCCCATCGATCACCACAGCACTCTCGTAGGCCAGCTTCAGATCTTCGGTATGCAGCGTGTGTGTCACGATTCCTCCCTAAACGCCCCGGCTACGATACAGTAGATACAGCAGAAACGGCGCGCCGATGATCGCCGTGATCACACCGCAGGGAATCTCCACCGGCGCGAAGAGCAGCCGTCCCGCTAGATCCGCCAGCAGCAGAATCAGCCCGCCGAGCAGCGCCGAGACCGGCAGCAGCACGCCGTGATTCGCGCCGACCAGCCGTCGCCCGATGTGCGGCGCCATCAGCCCGACAAACGCGACCGGCCCGGCAGTCGCAACCGCAATCCCGGCCAGGCCGACCGTCACCAGCAGCAGCAGTGCCCGCTGTCGCTCGACACGCGTGCCGAGACCGGAGGCGATCGCATCGCCGAGATGGAGCGTGTCGAGGTCGCGCGACAGCACCAGCGCTGTAGGCAGCAGCACGACGAGCCAGGTCAGCAGCGGCCAGAAATGCTCCCAGCTGCGACCATAGACGCTGCCGGCCATCCAGGTGATCGCCTTGCTGACCTGAATAATCTGGCTCGACGTCAGCACCAGCGTCACCAGCGCCTGGCCGATCGCCGCGATGCCGATACCGACGATCACCAGCCGCGCGCCTGAGCTGTGGCCTTTCCAGGAGAGCACGTAGCTCAGCGCAGCCGCCGCGAACGCCCCGCCGAACGCCGCCAGCGGAACATAGGTCACCGGCACCGACGAGTTAAGCACGATCAGCGTGACCGCCGCCAGACTTGCGCCCGCGTTGATGCCGATCACATCGGGTGCAGCCAGCGGATTGCGCGTGAGTCCTTGCAAGATCGTGCCGGCCACCGCCAGCGCCCAGCCGACCAAGATCGCGATCAGGCCGCGCGGCAGTCGCAGCGTGTGTACAATCAGCGTATTAGGCCCGGCATCCTGCCCTAGCAGCGCGCGCCAGACCTCGGGCAGCGGGAGCGAAACTTCGCCCAGGCTGATCGTCAGGATCAGCAGAGCCAGCGAGGAAAGCAGCAGCAGCAGCAGAATCGCTATGGCGCGCAGGTTGATCCGCAGCGAGATCGCGGGCCGCTCCCGGCGCAGAACCAGCCACGTGTTCATCGGCCCAGCCCTCGCCGCGCAACATAGATCAGGAACGGAGCGCCGAGCAGCGCGGTCACCACGCCGACCGGAACCTCGTTCGGGAAGATCACGAAGCGCGCGCCGATATCCGCCGCCAGCAGCAGAATCGCGCCGACCAGCGCCGAGTAGGGCAGCACCCAGCGGTAATCCGAGCCGACCAGCGCCCGCACGATATGCGGCACCGCCAGCCCGACAAAGCCGATCGGCCCGGCGATCGCCACCGAGCTGCCGGCCAGCAGCACAACCACGCCGATCGCCGCGATCTTCACTGCCAGGGTGCGCTGGCCCAGCCCTTTGGCGATCTGCTCGCCCAGGCTGATGGCCGTGAGCGAGCGACCGAGCGTCAGCGCGCCGAGCAGGCCGACGACGAAATACGGCACAACTTGCAGATACAGATCCAGGCCGCGATCCGCGACCGAGCCCGCCAGCCAGACGCGAATCTCGTCCAGCGTGCGCTCGTTGAGCACCAGAATCGCCTGCGTGAGCGACGAGAGCAGCGCGGTCAGCGCCGCGCCGGCCACGGTGAGCTTGAGCGGCGTCATGCCGCCCCGGCCTAGCGAGCCGAGCAGATAGACCGTCGTCGTGGCGATGCCGGCGCCAAGAAACGCGAACACAATCGCCGAGGAGCCGTTGGCCGAGCCGAACACAAAGACCGCGCCCACGATCAGCAGCGCCGCACCCGCGTTGATGCCCAGGATGCCGGGCGAGGCCAGCGGGTTGCGCGTCAGCGCCTGCATGATCGCCCCGGAGAGCGCCAGGGCCGCGCCCACACTGGCGGCGATCAAGGTACGCGGCACCCGAACCGTGCGCACGATCAAATGCTGGGCCGAGCCGTCGAAGTTCGTGAACGCCGCGATCACTGTGCTGAGATCGATCTGCGCCGCGCCGTAGCTCAGGCTGACTCCCGCGCAGAGCAGCAGCGCCAGCAGCCCGACCAGCAGTCCGCTCCACGACATGAAGCGCGGCTGTGTGACGCGCACATTGGGTAAGGTTGTGTACACTCGTGTTTTTTGCATCAGCTCACTGCACGCGACAGCTCGCGCTCCTCGTTGTGTCGCAGCGGACAAACTTTCTGGCAGGACGTGCCCTCGGGCAGCCGGTAGCGCAGACAGCAGCGCTGGCGAACTCTGGACATCACGGCCGAGCCTGCGGAGCGCTCGTAGCAGACCGCGCCGTGCATCGGGTTGGCGCCGATCAAGCCCGGGCACTCGCCGCGCTCCAGCAGCAGCGATCGATCCGCGTGGGCGACCGAGGCCAGCGCCGGCTCCAGCGCCAGACGATCGTAGAGATCGGCGCAGAGATTGGCGACGTTGCCCCACAAAATCTGGCGTGAGAGCCGCGTCAGCGCGTGGATCTGCTCGATCACCGGCCGGATATGCCGCTCGAACGTCGTGGCGATCACAGCGTCGTACAGCTCAGGCAGCGCTGCGACACGTCGGCCCCGCTGGCTTGCGACGAGCGACGAAGCCAGACGCGGCCCATACACACAACCGCGAGCCTCGTGCAACAGCAGCGCTTTGGGCAAGCCGTGGTCAAGCATAATCGATGTATTGGCGATCGAGCCGTCCAGTCCGATACCGCCCAGCGTCATCGCCGCCAGCACGCCCGAGACAACCGCCGCGTTGTAGTGCTTGTTCCACAGCGAGGCGGCGACACAGATGTCGGGCGCGCGCCACTGCTCAACAGCGGCTTCCAACGCGCTTAGGAGCGTGGGCGCTTCCAGAAACGCTGCCGCCGGGATCGTGTCGATCCCGGCAGAAAGCGGCGCTACGCGCACTCGATCGGCGTACGGTCCCAGCACCGTCAGGTACGGGCGCAGCGCTGTTTCGAGATCCGACTGGCGAAACGGCTCGTCGCTCACATCGATCAGCCTTGCGCGAGATGGGTGAACAGATCGTCGACTACGCGATTGGCGGCCAGAATGCCGATGCCCAGCATCCAGTAGTCATCGGGCACGGCATACACCTTGTTGGCCTTGACGACGCTGAGCTGCGACCACAGCGGATCGCTCTGGAACGTAGCCAGCGCGGTCTCGTCGCCGGGGCCGAAGGTCGTAACAAACATGACGTCGCCGTCCATCTCCGGGATGCGCTCCTTGGAAACTTCCTCGGCGAAAACGTCTTTATCCTGCGCCGCCGGCCGTGGCAGGCCGGCATCTTGCAGCACCGTGCCGATAAACGATTGCTTCATGTAGATGCGCACTTTGCCGCCCGACAGGAAGCGCACCGTCGAGACTTTGGTGTTAGCCAGCTGATCGCCCAGCTTGGCCTTGAACTCGTCCAGGCGCGCGGTGTAGTCGTCCATCAGCTTCTCGGCTTCGGCGGTCTTGCCCAGCGCCTCGGCGTGCAGCTTCAGGTTTTCTTTCCACACCACACCGACCGCCTCGGTAAAGACTGTGGGCGCGATCTGTGACAGCTGCGGGTAGATCGCCTCGTGGCGCAGCTTGCTGCTGAGAATCAGATCGGGCTTGAGCGCAATAATCGCCTCAAGGTTGGGCTGCTGGATCGTGCCGACGTTGGTGATGCCCTCGGTCTGATCCGCGAGATACGACGGAAAGCTGCCGCCCTGCGTTGCCGAGACCGCGCCGACCGGCTTGACGCCGAGCGCCAGCGCGCTATCCAGCTCGCCGGTGTCCAGCACCACAACGCGCTGCGGATTGGCCGGAACGGTGGTCTCGCCCATCGCGTGCTTGACGACGCGCTCGCCGCCGGCCGAAGACGAGGTTTCTGTAGCTGATTCGGCCGGCGCGCTGGCCTCAGGGCTGGCGGACACTTCGGGAGCGGTCGATGCGGCGGCTGTCGCGCTGGTGCCGCTGCTGCCGGTCTGATCCGTGGTTGTAGCGGCGGGTGAGCCGCAGGCGACGAGCAAGATTCCGATCAACAGCGCGATCAATGAGCGCTGAATATGTGGGGTGGGCATTTGTGAAGTTCCTCTCATATATGCAATAGGATACGGACGACAACACGAGTTGTCAAGTTTTATCGGCAGAATAAGTGATTCTGGACGTGCAAATAAGTGAAAATGATTATCACTTTTGCTTTACACCTCCCCGACAAAGATCTGCTCAGGATGCGGATGGCTCAAGAAATCGTGGTGCGAGATGCTCCAGCCATACGCTCCAGCCTGCACAAACAAGACCACATCGCCGGCGCGCACACGCGAGATTTGCGCGTCGTGGGCGAACACATCTTTGGGCGTACACAGCTGGCCGGTGATCGTGACCGATGCATCCTGAAGCACCGGACGCGCAAACGGATAGCGCCAGGTCTCGATCGGCACGACGACGAACGGATGGTTATGCTGCCACGAGACCGGCAGCCGGAAATGCTGGGTTCCACCGCGCACGATCACAAAGTCAGTCCCGTGATTGCGCTTGATGTCGAGCACCTCGGCGGCGTACCAGCCACAGGCCGCCGTCACAAAGCGTCCGCACTCAAAGATCAGCCGCCACTCCCGCGCGCGATCGTCCTGCTCCAGCAGCGCGCCGAGCTGTGTGGTAAAGCGCTGCCAGTCGAACTGCCGGTCGAGCTGCGCGTAGTTCACGCCGATGCCGCCGCCGATGTTGACCACCCGCACGTGCAGCCCAAACTCCTGCGCCCAGCCGTACACGCGATCGATGTAGTGCGCGATCAGGCGCACATGCTCGTCGGCGTTGAGGTTATTGGAGAGCGAGTGCAGATGAAAGCCTTGCAGATCGATCTGCGGGCTGCGCTGGGCCTCAAGGATCGCCGCGGGAAGCTCCGCCTCGTCGATACCAAACTGCGTCGGCGTGCCGGCCATTTGCAGCGTAGCAGTCGGCAGCGGGCCGCGCAGATTGACGCGCAGCAGCACCAGCGCGACGGTATTCAGCTCGGCCGCGATCGCCTGAAGCCGTCGCAGCTCGTGAATGCTCTCGACATGCAGCAGCGAGACGCGCTGCCGAAGCGCGCTGCGCAGCTCGGCGTCGGTCTTGCCGGGACCGCCAAAAATGATCGGCGTGGTAGCGCTGACGGCACGCACCTTTTCGATCTCGCCGATCGACGCGACCTCGAAGCCATGCACCAGCGGAGCCAGGGCGCGCAGGATCGGCTGCTCGGAGTTGGCTTTGATCGCATAGAAGAAGCGGCAGCGCTCCGGCAGCGCCGCGATCACACTCCGGGCATGATCGCGCAGCCGGTTGAGATCATAAATGTACGCACAGAGCGGCTCCTGACGATCGGCCTTGAGCGCCTGAATAAATTCCTCGATTTGCATAGGTTCTATCCGATTGTTACCAGCCGTTTTGTGCGGCTGCATGATTGATAGCCAGTTGAGCCTTTCAGGAAATAGCTCCTCGTGGCAGGTCATTTGATAGGAGTTGTAGAATAATCATGATCACCACCATTTCAAGAAAGGTACGCAGATGAACTTGACCTTTACAGCTGTTTTCCAGAAAGTCCCTGAAGGCTATATCGGCTTCGTCGAAGAATTGCCAGGCACTAATACTCAAGGCGCAACCTTAGACGAAACGCGAGCCAATTTACGGGAGGCGATCGAGCTTGTTCTCGAAGCTAATCGCATACTTTCGGAAGAGGCGCTCCAAGGGCAAGATGTCATTCGCGAACCTTTTCTGGTGTCTGCAACATGAAACGGCGTGACCTCCTACGCCATCTCGAAAAACATGGCTGTGAGTTAATCCGTGAAGGTAACAAACACACAGTTTATGTCAACCGAAAGGCACAAAAAACATCCGCCGTTCCACGACACAACGAAATCAATGATTTTCTAGCACGCAAAATCTGCCGAGATTTACAGGTTCCTGAGCCAAAGGCTGCATAACCTCTAATCCTTGACCTCTTGTTTGAAGCGCTCAAGCTGCGCCTGAAGCGCCCGAAACGCGATGCCGCGCTCGTCGCCGAGCACAAACGCACGCACGCCGCGCTCCCGCCACGCGCCGATATCTTCGATCGCTCGTGGGATCGCGCAGAAGGGCACGCCGCGCGACTGCGCCGCCGCCTGAACATCCAGCAGCGCGACTCGGACCTCGGGATGGCGCGTCTGCCAGGCCACGCCCAGCGACTGCGAAAGATCGGCGGCGCCTTCCAGCACCATGTCGATGCCGGGAACAGAAACAATCTCGTCGATCGCCGCCACGCCCTCACGGTCCTCGATCATCGCCACGACCACCACCTCGTCGTTGGCCTGCTGAAGATGCGCAGCCAGATCCACCGAGCCGAAGCCCGCCGAGCGACCGGCGTTGAGGCTGCGCTCGCCCTGCGGCGCGTAGCGGCTGGCCAGCACGATAGCCTCGGCCTCGGCCCGGCTGCGCACCGACGGCACGACCACGCCCTGCGCCCCGGCGTCGAGCGCGCGCAGAATCGGCTTGGGCGAACAGTCGGCCACACGCACCAGCGCCGCGATCCCGGCTGCGTCGGCGGCGCGCAGCATGTGCTCCAGGGTTTCGGGATTAATCAGCGCGTGCTCAGTATCGATGATCACAAAATCAAAGCCGGCCACGCCGATCATCTCGACGATCTGCGGCTGCGGCGTCGAGCAGAAAAGCCCAAAGATCAGCTGTTGCTCGGCCAGAGCCTGCTTCAAAAGCCATGTGCGCGCCATGCTAGCGCCTCCTTGCTTCAGCGCGGCTCAGCGTCAGCGGATTGCGCACCACGTGGACGCGCGGCTCGGTGTCGGGATAAAGCCGGCGTTTGGTCAGCTGCTCGATCTGGATCAGCGGCGCGTAAAGATCGAAAAGGGCGAAGCGCTCCTCAAGCTGCGGAAAGCGGCGCTGGTACTCCTCGATCGTCGCGTGGGCTAGCGACCAGAAATGCTCTTCGGGCAGGTCGAAGCGCTCCGCCAGAAACAGCGCCAGCTCGCCCAGGTTGATGCAGAAAAACGCATCGTGCATGAAGTCGCGCACCTCGACCGGATCGTCGGACTGGATGTAGGAGTTGCGATTCACGCGCAGATGGCTTTCGGGCGTGTTGAGCAGCGGCGGGCAGGCGCTCGGATCGGCCAGGTGCGCGGCCGAAAAGCGCAGGCCGTCGTGAAAATCCTTGAGCGCGATACGCTGCGGCAGGCCGTCGCGGTGGATCAGGATCATGTTCTGCGCGTGGGATTCCAGGCCAATGCCGTGGGCGTAGAGCAGATGCACGATCGGCAGGATGCTGACATCAAGCAGGCGGCGCAGCCACGTTTCAAGGCCGTGCCGCGCAACCCACGGCGCGATCAGCGGGCTGCCGTCGTTGTCGAGCACACACAGCGCGTTGAACGGAACGGCCGACTCGTCCGGCAGCAGCTGCGGATACAGACTTTCGCGCCAGATGCATGCGAGGCGTCCGGCGAGCGGCGGGAGCAGATCGGAGCGCGGCGGATCGTAGGCCACGCCCAGCACCTCGCGCAGCAGAATCACGCGCAGCTCGTCGCGCAGAAACGCATCGGTCTGCACCAGCGTATGCAGCCAGTCCGAGATCGGCGCGGCGTTCTGCACGGTATGCGGCGCCAGCACCCGCGACGTCGACGTGTTGACGATGCTCAGGGCCAGCTTGAGGTAGGCGCGCTCAGGCTGCGAGCGATTGGCCAGCGTGCGGATCGACTGCTGCGCGGTGTAGCAGTCCTCGGTCTCGCCCAGCAGAATCAGCCGATTGGCGCGCAGATCCTCCTGGATCGCGGCGGCGACGTGCTGCCACTGCCAGGGATGGACCGGCAGCAGCGTATAGTCGGCGGGATCGCAGCCACGCTCGCGGATTGTGCCATGCCAGCGCTCGATCAGCTCAGCACCCAGCTCGCCGGCCAGGTACGATGTAAGATCGATCTCCCGCGACTGCGTGGCGCGCGTCAGCTCACGCCGGGCCGCGATCCACAGCGGCCGGATTGCAGCGTCGAACTCGGGTCCGTAAGTCAGATTATCGGCATAGCTAAAGCCCATCCGCGATTTGTACGACGGATGGTAGGGATGGCCGGGCATCGCCTGCTCCCAATCTTCGCCGTCGCGCCCATGCAGCGAGCCGCGCTCCTGGCTGCGCACATACTGCGCGATCGCATCCTTGAGCAGCGTCTGGTCCAGCTCCTCGATAAAGCACACCAGCCGCTCGTCGTCGGCTCCCAGCGCCGCTCGCACGTCCAGCAAGAACTGCCCGAGCGACTCGACCTCGCTCGATTGATCGCCTACGCTGCGCGTGACGGGCTCGTCGGTCAGGCGGATGCGATCGAAGCTGAGGCAGCGCCGGCCACGACAGCGGTAGCGCACGGCTCCGGCCTCGGTGCGGCCATGCAGCCAGAAGATCGATCGGTCGCCGTCGCGCTCGACCTCGGGCTGGAGCAGGCCCTCATAGATCAGCGACTCGATCAGCTGGCGCAAAATGCGGCGACGAACCGCGATCGCCTGCTGAGAGCGGAGCGCGGCGTCGAGCATCAGCAGATCAGACGAGAGCAGGTGCGGCTCCACGAATGGTTGTATCATCGATCATCCTTGTATTGGCTAGCGGATTAGGCAGCGGCACGTAGAGCGGCGTCTCGCCTCGATCCGCAAATTTACTGATCAGATTGGCTTTGGCGAACAGCTCGGGAGTTTCCAGCAGATCGGCGATGTAGGCAGCAGCCTGCGGGTAGCGCGCGGCCTCGTCCTGAAGCAGCGCGCGCGCAATCTGCCAGAGCCACAGCTCGTCGCAGCCGGCGCAGCGAGCCAGCGTGGACAGCACGTGGCCCAGGTGATTCACGAGCACATAGTATTTGAAGCGATGCCAGGCCGCGTCGTCGTCGTAGAGCGCGGGGCTGTCTTTGCGCAGCAGGCCGCAGTACCAGCCGTGCATTTCCGCTCGATCGCGGCTGATGCTTGCGCCCTCAAGATCGCGCACATACAGCTGCACGGGCCAGCCATCGGCCAGCGCCAGCATCGAGTTCTGGACATGCGCCTCAAGACTGACGCCGCCAAGCGTCCACCAGCGCAGCAGCGGCAGCAGCGCGATCGTCAGGTAGTGGGCTACCCAGCGCTCGATCAGATCTGACGTGAGATCGCGGCCCTGAGCGGCGCGGCGCAGCGCCTCCATCAGAGGCGGCTCCCCTCCGTCGATCGACGGCTCAAGCAGTGCGGCCAGCACCATCGGCGCGTCCGAGCCCTGCGCGCCGGGCGCCTCGCGAAACAGCACGCCAAAGCTGGCAGCCAGCGCCGCGCGGCGCTCCGACGGCAGATCCGGCAGCCAGAGCGTGCGATAGCTCAGCTCACGCAAGATCGTGCAGCCCTCGGTCGGCATCTCAGGAGCGAGCAGATTCACGATCCGGCTGGCGTCCAGACTGCGCTGAAGCTGATCCAGCGGATTGACGCGCACCAGATTTGTGATGCGCACGTCGAGCGGCAGCTTGCAAAAGCCCGGCTGTGCCGGCTGCCACACCGTACGCACCGATGAGGTCGGCGTCACAGCAGCGCCGAGCGGCCCCAGGTCGCGCAGCCGCTCCGCCGCCAGCAGCGCTTGAATCTCGGGCTGCCGGCTGAGGTAGCCGGCCTGCCAGGGGTGGCACGGCAACAAGCGCCAGTCGGGATCGATGCCTTGGGAGCGCGCAGCAGCCAGGATCGCATCCGGCACCGGCTCCTCGCTCCGCGCCCACAGCCGATCTTCGACGATCAGATCGGGCGCGGCCGCGAAGTAGTGCAGTTGAAACGACGCGGCCAGCTCGGGCGCGTAGCGCTCGACATCCGCCGCGCTCCAGCCCTCCGAGCTTTTGGGCGTGGGATGGAACGGATGGCCAAAGATCAGCGATTGCTCGGCGCGCTCCATACGATCGGCGGCCTCAAGATCCAGCGCGGCAATCCCACGCGCGCGGCGCTGCTCGATGTAGAAGGCGGTTTTGTGCAGACTGTTTTGGATGTGCGCCACCAGCGCGCGGCGACGAGCCGGGAGATCCTGAGTGTCAATCGGCGTGTGGGCTGCGAGATCGGCGATGATCGCAGCGGCTAGCTCAGCCACATCATCGAGCGGCCACAGCTCGTCGGCGCGTTTGAGCCAGAAGCGCGGCGCGTACTGGTGATGGCCCATTGGCGAGATGTAGCGCAGCGCGCCGATCAGCTGAAGATCGCTCAGACGCAGGCAGAACGGCGAGCCCAGCTCCGCTAGCTCGGCCTTGAGCCTGGACGGCAGCGGCGCGGCCAGAATGCGGCCAGGCTCGGTCTTGCCGGTCTCGCGCAGATACGCGTTGAGCAGCCGCTCAAGCGTGGCCTGCTCGGCGAGCGCAAGGTGATCGTGTATGCGACAGGTTGAAGTCATTGTGTGACACCTTTGTATGATTGCGCCAGCGGCAGGTCGTGCCGCCAGGCCAGCGCGGCGCTCAGCGCGAACGATCCCGCGATCAGCGCAAAGGCCCACTGCGGATCGAGCACGCCGGCGAAGAGCGCGCCCAGCAGCGAGCCCAGCACCTGGCCGAAGGTCAAGAAGCTGTTGGCGACGCCGATCTGCACGCCCTGGCCGCGCTCACCCGCGAGCCGGCTGATGCGCAGGTAGACCGATTGCAGCAGCGCGCTGAAGCAAAAGCCCTGTACGATCCGCAGCGGAAAAAGCAGCGCCACGTGCGGCGTCCAGGCCTGGCAGGCGATGCTGATCGCGCAGCCGCACGCCGCAAGCGCAAAGCTCTGCTCGATCGAGCGGCGATCGTTGCGCCGGCCCCACCAGGGAGCGCCACAGAGAGTCGCGGCCCAGGTCACGGCTTGCAGCGCGCCGACCCAGCCGGCGGTTGTGCCGGGATCGGCGACCAGCCGCTGTACATACGGCGCGAAGATCGCGACCAGGCCATACGCGCCTGCCTGAGCCAGCAGCCCGGCCACGACCAGATCGCGCGCCTCACGTCGCCGCATCAGCGTGGCGAATGCGCCGCGGATCGGGAGTGTGGGCGCTTCAGTCGACGCAGGCTGCTGGCGCTCCGAAAGCAGGCAGGCGACGGCGAGGCTGACACAGCAGGTCAGCAATCCCGCCGCCAGCAGCAGCGGACGCAGACCCCAGACA
>DASWTW010000408.1:0-9697 GCA_036401895.1 Herpetosiphonaceae bacterium
GCCAAGCAGTAGCACGCCGGCCGGTCGCTGCGCCGCCGTCATACCGAGATCGCCGCGCATCAGCCCAGCCAGATATTCGCTCACCGCGTCGAGATACGATCGCAGGCTGGCCTCGTCGCCAAGAAATGCGCGCGGCAGAAAGATCAGCAGCGCCACACCGGCCACGCTGATCGCGATCGTCAGCAGCAGCAGCAGCAGCTCGCTCAGCATCGGGCCAAGCGCCGCAGCACGAGTCAGCGATGGATTGGAATGTATTTCTTGAGCCATGACTCCAACGGGGAACTAGACGTATCGATAAGCATCTGCGATCCAGGATCGGCGATCTTGAGCTGACGGTCCAGACCTAAAGCGCCGGGATCGACCTCCTACTTTGGGCTGAGCGGCCTTGCTCTGCGAGCAAACAAGGAAACAAGGGAACAAAGGGCAAAGATACCAATTTGTTCCTTTGTTCCTTTGTTCTTTACGAGGCCCTCACCCCCGCGCCCCCGGCCCCGAACGTCAGCGGGCTTCCGCCTCCGTTGCCGCAGGCGAGGGGAAGTGCGTAACAATAAAGATTGACGAAAACACCAATATAGGAATCAGAATGTTGAGCGCAGCGCGTGATAAATCACGACCCTACAGGGTTAATTGCCCAACCCAATTGTAAATCGTTTATCTTTAGTTCGCTTGTTCTTTGTGCGCCCAGAGGGCACCCGGTTCTTTGTTCTCCGTTTGGTTCTAGGTTCTAGGTTCTAGGTTCTACCGTCGTAACCAGTCCATCTTTCGGCATCTTCGTCGGCACGGCGACCGGGCGAAAATCTTGATTGGGCGCCAGGGTGAAGCGATACATGCGCACCAGGTGCGAGACAACGATCCGCATCTGCATCTGCGCGAAGGCCAGGCCAACGCAGACGCGCGGCCCGCCGCCAAAGCCGATCAGATGAAACGGCTTCTTGCCCTCATCGCGCGGCGGGGCGAACCGATCGGGATCGAAGCGCTCGGGATCGTACCAGAGCTGGGGCATGTGATGCGTCCACACGATCGAGTACATCACCGTCCAGCCCGCCGGGATACGATAGCCGCCGTACTCGAAGGGCGCGACGACGCCGCGAAAGCCGCCGGGAGCCGGAGGATGCAGCCGCTCGGCCTCGCGCAGCACCCGATCCAGCAGCGGCATCTGCTTAAGCTGCGCCAGAGTCAGCGGACCGCCGCCCACAAGCTGCATCTGCTCGTCCAGCAGCCGCGCCAGGATCTCGGGCTGGCGCAGCAGCTCATACATAACCCAGGTCAACAGCGACGTGATCGTATCGTGACCGGCCCACAGCAGCACCAGCAGCTCGTCGATCAGCTCGGCATCCGAAAAGCCCACGCCCTGATCGTCGCGAGATTCGAGCAGCAGTCCAAGCAGATCGTCGGCAGGCGGCTGGGCGCGGCGCTCGGCGATGACAGCTTGCAGCGTGCGGCGCAGCGATTGTCCTGCGATCCAGGCTTTGCCGTAGGGCGTGCCCGGGAGCTTCCAGGCCGGCGGCGCGAACAGGCCGCCCGTGAAAAGATGAAACTGATCGTAGAAGCGCTGCGCCTCGGTCTGGTTGCGCGCGCCCAGCATCAGCCGCGCCGCAATATCGAAGCTGAGCTGCTTGAAGCCCTCGAAAAGCTTCAGCTGGCCACGCCGCGACCAATCGGCGGCGTGCTCAACCGTCAGCTGCTGCATCACCTCGAAGTAGCGGCCCAGCATCGCGCCGTGCAGCGCCGGCTGAATCATGCGGCGGTGGCGGCGATGCTCCGCGCCGTCGATCAGCGACAGGCCATCGCCGATCAGCGACGTGATCGGCTTGCCCCAGCCGTCGCGCGAGGAGAACAGATGCAGATGCGTGCCCAAAATAAAGCGGTTAGCCTCGGGGCCGAGCAGCACCACGCAGGGCCGGCCCATCAGATGCGTGCGCCAGACCGGGCCGTAGCGCTCGTAGCGCTGCCGGGCAAAGTCGAGCGGATCGCGCACCCATGCGATCGTCTCGCCGATCCAGGGCAGTCCGTGAGCGCCCGGCGGCAGCGGCAGCGAATCGAATACTGAGACAGCCATGCGTGATCTCCTGTCCCGTTGACGAGGCCAGGGTATTATAGCGCTGCCGGCAAATGGAGGGATGGGGAGACAGCGGGAGAGTCAGAAGATCGGAGCTAACCGGCGGTGACGTTTAGCGATCCCACGAAAGAAGCTGCTTCTCGAAGAGCATTCCGCGCCACGCGCCCAGCCCAAACTCGCCGCGCTCCTCGAAGCCCTGCCGGCGATAGTAGCGCCGCAGCGCCGTGTTGCCGGCCCAGCAGTCCAGCCGCAGCCACTCGATGCCTTGACTCCGTGCCAGGCGCTCCACCCAATCCAGCATCAGCCGCCCAAGGTCCTGCCCGGCATAGCGGCGATCAGTGGTGAAGGCTTTGAGGTAGAGCGCCGTTCGGGGAGTTTGATTCCATTCCTGGGCGGAGTAAGCCGGCGGCGCGGCAACGATCACGATCGTGCCGAGAATCGCGGCGTGCTGACGAGCGACAAAGAACGATCCCTGGCGAATCCAGGCCGTGAAGTCCTCGATCTCCGCAGGCTGCTGCGAAAACGGCCGCGTTCCCCATTGATCGCTCAAGCCCTGCTCGACCAGCCAGCGCACGGCAGCGTCAAAGAGCGCCAGGATCTGCGGAAGATCCTGCTCGGTCGCCGGCTCAATGTGAATCGCTGAAAGATCAAGAGGATTCATGCGCTATCCGGGGTTGCGATGCTAGCTCAGCAGCCGCTCGTAGACCGCGATCAGACCCGACGCGAGCTGATCGTAGCCGAAGCAGCCGGCGATCTTTTCACGCGCGCGCTGGCCCATCACCCGCCGCAGCTCGGCGTCCTGCCCTAGCTCAAGCACCCTGGCCGCGAAATCGTCGACGTCGTCACGGCGGCACGCAAAGCCGGTCACGCCATCGTCAACGACCTCGGGCAGCGCCGAGGCGTTCGTCGTCACGACGGGCCGACCGCACGCGCCCGCCTCTGCCGCCACAATGCCAAAGCCTTCGACACGCGCGGGAAAAAGCAGAATATCGCAGCTCTGGTAGGCGGCAACCAGTCCGTCGCGGTCGGGCGTGCCGATCGGGATCATGCGCGGATGCGGCGGCGCCGCCTGCACCGACTGAAACGAAGAGGTGTAGTAGAGCACATAGTCTGAGGGCAGCCGGTCCATGATCGCGGGAAGCAGATCGAAGCCTTTGCGCCGGGTGCGATTGCCGACGAACAGCAGTCGAATCCGCCCGTCGCTCGGCGGCAGACCGTGATCGGTGCGCGCCCAATCTTCGGTCGGCACGAACACATCGGTGTCGATGCCGTCGTAGACCACGGTTGTATCGAGCTTGCCGTAGGTCAGCGCCGTCTGCTGCTGCGTGTATTTGCTGACACAGACCACGGCATCCGCCCGGCGCACCGACAGGCCATCGTACGTATATTCGACCAGACGATAAAACAGGCGCTGCTGCGGCGACGAGTACGGCTGCAACAGCGGATCGGTGGTGAGGTGATGGACCGTCGTGACCAGCGGCACGCCCCGCTGTTTGAGCGCCCAGGCCACCCGCGATCGACCCTGGATGATGTCGTGGCCGCGCCACCAGCCGCGACCCAGCCCCAGCGGCGCGAGCATCGGCAGGAAATTATGCAGATACGGCAGCCGGCGCAGCGTCGGATCGTGGCCGGCACGACGCACCGAGCGCGTAATATTGTTGATGCCGATGTCCACGCCGCCCTTGCCGATCGGCGCGACGTAGAGCGGACGCAGCGTGCGCTGAGAGGCCGGCGATCCCACGATTACGATCTCACCGGCTCGGCGATGCTCTCGCGCGGAGTCGCAGCGCTTGTTTGCTCCGACACCGCGACTTTCTCCGCCAGCACAAAGTACGGACCCGTACGCAGCCGGCCCAGCAGCCGCACATCCAGCTCCATCAGCAGCGTCAGCGCAAAGAGCGCCCAGTAGACCGGGCTGCGCGGCGTCAGCTGGTGGCGAATCCGCCGCCGGGCGACGATCTCGCGCTGGGTGCCGTCCGATGCAGCCTGGGGAGCAGCCGTCTCCAGCTCGGCGGGCTTTGCGCGGCCCCGAGCGATCGCGGCCTCGCCCAGCTTCATCAGCACATGCTCGACAAAGCTGGTGATCACCGTGTTCCAGAAGCGCGCCTCGACCACGCGCATGCCGGCCCGCTCCAGCGCGGCCTCGACATCCTCGAAGGTTCGCAGCGCCTTGATATGATCCGATTTTCGCCGTGCCTCACGCTCGAAATCATACACGCCGCGCTGGACGAACCATTGGCCGAGCCGCCGCGAGAAGTTGATCAGCGGCTGCACCCGCGACAGCTCCTTGGTGTTGGAGAAGGCCGCGAAGCGTCCGCCGGGCCGCAGCACCCGCGCCGTCTCGGCCAGATACGCGTCGATCACGTCGATCGGGAAGTGCTCCAGCACATCTACCGAGAGCGCCTTGTCGAAGCTATCATTGGCGAAGGGTAGCTTGCGCGAGTCGGCCTGGGCCAGCGCGATCGTCTGAACCGCTGCATCGGCGTAGAGCGTGGCCGGATCGGAGCCGACCATCAGCCCGACCGCGTCGGCGTTCCAGACGGCGAAGCGCCCGTTGCCGCAGCCGTTATCCAGCACGCGATCCTCGGGCGATAGCCGCAGCATCCGGCGCAGCACCCGCTGGCGAACACCGGCCGCCAGCAGCGGCGGAGCCGTATCGCGGTAGTCCAGCTCCTCGGCCATATGCTCTTCTTCGGCCACATACTTCGACACATAGTCAAAGCTGGTCGCGCGCGGCATCAGATCGATGTAGCCGTTGTGCTGCGGATACTCGGTGCCGCAGTCGGCGCAGTGTACGGCCGCGCTTGTGACATATAAATTCCGGCTGCCACAGGTCGGACACTGAAGCAGCCGGTAGAGATCTCGGGGAATCATGCGTTATCCTGCACAGTTATAAGCGAGGGGCGGCGTGGCCCCCCACCCTCCACACGGCCCGCGGGCACGGCGAACCGAGAGCAATTCTACCACACTATCGTCATCGTCTTGCAACGTTTCAAAGTTGACACCACTGCTGATGTGTTATAGCCGAAAGCCATGAATATCACCTTCAGCGCCGCAAATTCGGCCGAAATAGGCCGGCTACGCATCAGTAATGTACCGAATCGGGGCTGCAACCGGCGAAACTCGCGCGAATACCGAGCGAATTTTGCGCGGATGATTCCGGCTCTACGCGCCGGCGAAACGCTCAGTCAGATCGGCGACCTCGGCATATTTTTGCTTGAGCGCATCCAGACCTTCGCTGGTGACGGACGGCATGTTGCGGTAGATCTGCTTGTCGAGCATCCGCGCTTTCTCGCCGCCGGGCCAGATCCGCCACGAGTCGTTGTCGATCATGTCGGCGACGATCAGATTGCCTGCGCTGTCGCGGCCAAACTCGATCTTGAGGTCGATCAGCGCGACATCGTGAGCGGCCCAGGCCTGTTCCAGCAGCGCAAACACACGGCGGCCCTGCTCGGTCATCGCCGCTACCTCGTCGGCCGTGGCCACTCCTCGCGCGATCATCTCGTCCTCGCTGATCTGCGGGTCGTGATTGGCGTCATCCTTGATGAAAAACTCGACCAGCGTGGGATCGAATGTGGTTCCTTCCGCCGTCTCGGGATGCCGCCGCAGGTACGAGCCGGTCGCGCGGCGACGCATCACCACCTCGACGGGGATCATCTCGCAGCGCTGCGTCACCATCTCCAGCGCGCTGGGCGCATCCACGAAATGCGTCGCCACACCCGACTGGTTGAGAAAGCGAAACACGTTGACGGCGGTGCGCCCGCTGAGCGCGCCTTTGCCCTCGATCTCGTTGCGCCGCGCGCCGTCGCCGGCACTGATCGAGTCCTTGTGTACCAGCACCACCAGCGCCGGATCGCTGGGATGGGCATAGACGATTTTGGTTTTGCCCTCGGCTAACTTCGCGCCGTATTGCATCATTCTGCTCCCTTGATCGTTGATCAATCCTCAGCCGATCCTAGACCAGCCGCACGCGCTCGTCGCCCGTCGCCTCAGTCGTGGAGCCGATCACGCGCAGCTCGGGCACAACCGACTGCGCCGTTTCCACGTCGGCGGGGTCCAGGATCACAATCATGCCCAGGCCCATATTGAGCGCCCGAAACGCATCGTACTCGCTCATGCCGGATTGCTCAACTAAAAAGCGAAAAATAGGCGAAATTTCCCAGCTTCCGCGTTGAACCTCGACGCCGATCCCCTCCGGCAGAACGCGCGGGACGTTTTCCCACAGACCACCGCCGGTGATATGCGCCAGTCCCTTGATCGGCACGTCGGTAGCGAAGAGCGCCTCGACATGCAGCAGATACGAGCGATGGATCGCCAGCAGCGCCTCGCCCAAAGATTGGCCGCCCAGCGCGGCGGGCCTGGCGTCGTAGCCCAGCGGCTCGCAGATACGGCGGGCCAGCGAGTAGCCGTTGGTGTGCAGCCCCGACGACGGCAGCGCCAGGACGGTATCGCCGGTCTTGATCGTCGCGCCGGTGATCAGCGACTCGCGCGAGACCACACCGACCATCGTTCCGGCCAGATCGAACGCGCCAGGCGCGTACACATCCGGCATCTCGGCGGTCTCGCCGCCCAGCAGCGCGCAGCCCGCCTCGCGACAGGCCAGCGAGATACCCTCGACCAGCGCGGCGACCTGCTCGGCGTCGAGC
This sequence comes from Herpetosiphonaceae bacterium, assembly GCA_036401895.1. Classification (GTDB taxonomy): domain Bacteria; phylum Chloroflexota; class Chloroflexia; order Chloroflexales; family Kallotenuaceae; genus LB3-1. The sequence continues at coordinate 6,706 of DASWTW010000408.1, forward strand.
TTGGCGGAGGCGATATAGTCCATAAAAAAAAGCGGCCGCGCGCCCTGAACCAGCAGATCGTTGATGCAGTGATTGACCAGATCCTGGCCCACGGTATCGTAGCGATCGAGCGCCGCCGCAATCAGCGTTTTGGTGCCCACGCCATCCGTCGACGCGACCAGCACCGGATCGCTGTAGCGCGTCAGCGTGTCGGCCAGGCTGATCGCGCCGCCAAACGCGCCCATGCCCGCCAGCACAGCCGAGCTATGCGTCGCGCGCACGGCAGCCGCCATCATCTGCTTGGCGCGATTGGCCGTGTCTATATCCACGCCTGCGGATTTGTAATCCATGCTTCGCTCCGAAAAGTATTGATTTCGATCGAATCAGGGCGTATCGCAATACGCCCCTACGATGGTTCATGATTATATTCGATGCTTATCGGCCTTGTAGGGACGTGAGGTATCACGCCCTAAAAAAGGATCGACATCGATGGTGAGCATCACGCGGCGCCAGCCACGCAACCTTCGTTTACGCCGCCACGTAGCCGATCATGTTGCGAAAGATCGGGAGGCCGTCGCTCGCCTGCCGTCGGCTGCGCAGCCAGTCGGGATGGAGCTGTGGCAGATACGCCCGGTCAGGATGCGGCATCAGGCCGAAAACGTTGCCGGATGCGTTGCAGATCCCAGCGATCGATCGCGCCGAGCCGTTGGGATTAGATGGATACTCCCGCGCCGGTGCGCCCTGATCATCCACGTACTGCACGGCGATCTGCTGGTTGGCCGCCAGCTGATCCAGCGTCTCCTCAGCGGCCATGAAGCGCCCCTCGCCGTGGCCGACCGGCAGCATAAACGGCTCGTCGATGCCCTGCGTAAACAGGCACGGGCTCTGCGTGTTGGCGCGCAGCCGCACCCAGCGGCACTCGTAGTGGCCGCTCTGGTTGTGTGCCAGCGTCGCCAGCTGCCGCGACCCGCTCGTCTCGGTCGCTCCCGGCAGCAGACCGGCCTTGACCAGCACCTGAAAGCCGTTGCAAATGCCGAGCACCGGCCGGCCATCGGCCACGAAAGCCTGCAAGCTGTCGCTCAGCCGATGCACCAGATCGACGGCCAGCAGCTTGCCCGCACCCAGGTGATCGCCGTAGCTGAAGCCGCCGGGGATCACCAGCGCCGCGTAATCGTCGAGCCGCACGCTGCCCTCGGCCAGCCGGTTGACGTGAACGCGCTCAGCCCGGCCACCGGCCAGCTCACACGCGGCGGCGGTCTCCTCGTCACAATTTATACCTGCCGCGCGCACCACCAGCACACGCGGCTGTTCCTGAATATTCATGCCATCCACTCCACTAGAATCGTCGCCTAATGGTATCAGATCATCTCGGCTGATGCAGCGCCGCCCACGACCAGCGGCCAGAATCCGCGTGTGCGCAGCTGCTCCACCGCCAGCTCAACATACTCGGGCTCGATCAAGGCACAGCCCGCGCCCAGCACCTCGGCGGCATCGGCCACACCAGCCGCCGCCAGAATCTGCGCGATCGGCGTATCCTCAGCTGTCACGATCATCGTCAGCGGATGATGCAGCTTTAGACGTCCGGCGCGCTCGGCCCACAGCGCCAGCTGCGATCGAAACGCCGGCGTCAGCTCCGCGCCTGAGCGCAGCAGCGCCTGCTCGAACTCCGCGATCGGTACGTTCTCTTCCAGCAGCCGCACCATGCCGTCGGCCGCCAGCAGATAGCACGAGTAGTCGCCTCGCGGCGGCAGCATTTGTCCGGCCGTGCTCACCAGCTGGATCAGATCGGGGGCGACCGCCAGCGGATGTACCAGTAGCGTCGTCGCGTCATCGCTGGCGACGGCAGGCGACTCCACCAGCAGCGGCTGTCCGCTGTGCAGCCAGCGCGCGGTCGGCGTGAGCGCGCAGCTCTGGTGATCCACAGCTACCAGCCCCAGCCGCGCCAGCTGATGCAGCGCTTGGCGGATCAGCGCCAGCGCAACCGTGGGCAGCGTCGACTCGTCGAGCGGCAGGTTACGGGCGGCGCCCACCCGTCCGATCCAGAACGGGCTGTCTTCGCTGAACTGGAAGAGCGGCGCGTGCAGCGCAGTGAGCGTGCGCGCCAGCAGCTCGACATCGAGCGACTGCTGATCCGACCAGAGCAGCCAGCGCCACACGATCGCGCGGATCGTCGCCTCGTGCTGAGCCACAACCGCCGCGCCGTCGACATCGGGAGCGCAGATCCACACAAACTCGCGGGTCGCGCTGAGATCGCTGACGGGGCGCGGACGTTGCCAGACATCCAGCAGCGACATCAAGATCGATCGCGGCGGCTGCTTGCACAGAGCGCTCCACTCGGGCTGCACCTGCCAGCGACCGCGCACCGGACCAACCGCGCCCAGCGTGTGCAGCAGCGACAACAGCAGCGTAAGATCGGGGGCGGGCAGATTCAGCTGGCGGCCCAGCTCGCTCGCGGCCTCGTGCGGCAGCAGCAGCGGCTGGTAGGCGGCAGCGCGATCGGTGCTCATGCGCGAGGGCGTGATCGCCACAGGTCGCAGCTGCTCAAGCGCGGCAGTCAGCGCCTCCAGCTTGTAGCGCAGCGCGGCGTACTCCTGCGGCTGCGCGTCGGGCACTGGGCCCGGCAGCGAGGGCGGGATCACACACGGCAGCGCGTTGAGCGCCTCGACAGGCACCACTAGCCGCCGCCGATCGCGGAAGCACAGGCCCAGCGAGACCAGCGTCTGCACCTCGTTGGGAATATGCAGACGCGCCAGCAGCGGCTCAAGCTCGGGCCGGATCGCCAGCAGCCGGTCACGCGCCAGCCCCAGCCCGCGCTCCTCGTCGACACTGCCCAGCAGCAGCAGCAGACCCAGCGCCGCGCGCGTGGGCTCCGGTAAGATCTTATAGGCCGCGCGCAGCTGATCGGGCCGCTCCAACACCAGCGACAGCCGCTCGACCGCCAGCGCTCGTCGGCGTCCGGCGAACTGCACGCCGTAGCGCGCCGCGATCCGATCCAGCTCTTCCCAGGTCGAGC
>DASWTW010000409.1:0-9686 GCA_036401895.1 Herpetosiphonaceae bacterium
AAACTTGTGCAAACTGTCTCGGATCGTGTTATAAACCCCTGCGGCACGCTCTGATTATGTTTACAGACGTCATCGACGACCGGCAATCTAGCTCGCCAAAGTCAAACGTACTCGATCGTGATGCGCTGCAATGGAGCGCTGAGCTGAATATATTGAGAAGGAGACTATGTGAAACGATCCATCTTTGGTCGGCGCTGGTGGCAGATGATCGCGCTGCTGCTGGTACTATCGAGCGCCGCCTGTGGAGCGCCGGTTGAGGTTGTTGTACCGCCCGCTGTGAGCACGGCTGCACCAGCCGGCGAGGTAGCCGCCGCGACGACACCCGAGAGCGCTGCGACGCCGAGTCTGGCTGCGGAAACGCCTACTGCTACGATCGCGCCGACCGAGACGCCCGCGCCAACCGACGAGCCAACTGTCGCGCCGACCGCAACTGCTACGACCGAGCCCACCCCGACCGAGACGCCGCAGCCCACGCCGACCGCAACCGAGGTCGGACTCGCGCCCTTCGATCCGGCGCTGGCCGCAAGGCTGCAACAGATTCTGGATCAAACGGTCGCCAACGGCCAGATTCCGGGCGCTGTGCTTTCGGTCTCGGTGCCAGGCCAGGAGCCGTGGACCGGATCGAGCGGCATCGCGGATCGCAAGACTGGCCGAGCGATGGAGCCGCTGACCAATGTGCGCATCGCCAGTATCAGCAAGATCTTTACGGCGGTCGTCGTCTTGCAGCTGGTCGAGGAAGGCAAGATCGATCTCGACGCCCCGATGTCGACCTATCTGCCGGAGCTGGTACCCAACGGCGACGCGATTACGGTGCGCAATCTTCTGCAACACACGACTGGCCTCTACGATTATCTTGAGGATCGCAACTATGCGGCGCGAGCAGCCTACGGCAATCCGCAGCGCCAGCCACCGCCGACCGAGCTAGTAGCCTACGCGACGCAGTTTCAGCCCGCCTTCCGGGTCGGCACGCCAGGCGCCTGGGATTATTCCAGCACGAACTTTGTGATCCTGGGCATGATCGTGGAGCAGGCGACCGGCAAATCGCTAGCCCAGGAGATGCGCCAGCGGATTTTCGAGCCGCTGGATCTGAGCGCAACGTTTTTCCAGCCCGACGAGTCGGTGCCCGACTCGGCGTCACGCGGCTACTCCGAGAATATCGATCGCTCGGCAGTGGCGATGTCGTTCGCCTTTGCGACGGCCAATCTGGTCTCGACGGCTGCCGATGTGCGCCGCTTCGGCGAGTCGCTGGTCGGCGGTGAGCTGCTGGAGCCTGCCGAGCTGGAGGAGATGTACACGTTTGTGAGCGGCAAGGGCCAGTACAACATGCCCGCGCTGGAGTATGGCCTGGGCCTGATGCGCAATGTGCTGCCGGTCGGTCCTGCGCCGAATGGACAGCCACGGCCAGCGGCGGCCAGCCGGGTCGTCGGTCATATCGGCGGCTTTGGCGGCTTCCGCTCGGCGGTGTGGGCATCGCCCGACAGCGGTATCACGATCGCGCTGGGCGTGAACCAGGGCGCGACCGATCCCAACATTCTTGCCACGCGCGTCTTCGATGCGATTCTGACCGCGCAGGGCCGCTAGCCTAGCGCAGCGCCGGCAAAAACGTGAGACACGCACACTGTGCAGGTGTGCGTGTCTCGCTTTAATACGCCGTTCCAGGCCGGTGACAATCCGGTTATAGCGCGATCTCAGAAGTCGGCTTCGACCAGCTGATAGCGCTCGGCGTACTCGGGGATGGCGCAGATCGGCGGGCGCTCGTGATCACGAATATCGCGCACGTCGAGCTGAAAGCCGCCGTCGACCTCACAGATCAGCTTCAGGCTCTGGTTGATCGGATCGAGCAGATGCAGCCGCTGCCGCTGCTCCAGTCGCTCCATGATCACCTGGATGATCGCAAACGACATGCGCGACAATCCTTGCAGCTCCTGGTTGCGATGAATCCGCTGCTGAAGATCGACCTGGGCCATGCCTTCCAGGCCAATGTCGTGCAGCAGATCGATCAGCAGGCCGGTCTCAACACCATAGCCTGTAAAGAACGGCTGTCGCTCCAGCACCGCGCGCCGTCCGGCATACTCGCCCGCCAGCGGCTGAATAAAGCCCGACAGCTCAGGGTAGAAAAGGTTGAAGAGCGGACGTGCGGTCAGCTCCGTAACCCGTCCGCCGCCGGTCTCCATGATCTGCGCGCCGGCCTTGATCGGGCGGCGGTAGAAGCCTTTGGTGAAGTGCAGCCGTGGATCGTTGAGCAGCGGCCCGATCAGGCCGTACACAAAGCGCGGATGCACGTTGTGGATGTCGGTGTCGATCCAGACGATGATGTCGCCGCGCGTGACGTGCAGGCTTTTCCACAGCGCCTCGCCCTTGCCGGTAAACGCACCGTACTGCGGCAAAATGTCCTGGTGGATCGCTACGGGCACGCCCCGCGCCGCCGCAATCTCCCGCGTGGCATCCGTGGAGCGTGAGTCGATCACCACGATCTCGTCCAGCAGCGGCATCTCGTCGAGCAGCGCGCGCTTGATCGTGTCGATCAGCGGCCCGATCGTCTCGGCCTCGTTGAGCGCAGGCAAGACCAGGCTGATCGTCAGGCCCTGCTGCTGCTTGAGCGCGGCCAGCCGCTTGACGTCGGCGAACTCGTCGGCGTTGAAGGTATTCTCGGCAAACCAGCGGTCGACGCGCGCCGAGCGATCACGCACGGCCTCGAAGTGGTCGATCGCTTGCTGCTCGCTGGCCGTGAGCTTGCGGCAGGTGACGATCACCGTGCCGTGTGTGGCGTCAAGCAGCGCCTCGGCCAGTGGCCCGATCGTGCGTGCATCGCGGTTGTGCCGCCCCGTCGCGCCGATCACAACCGCATCGTGGAAGGTGGCCTCCTGCTGGATCGCCGGCAGCGCGGGGCCACGCCGCTCCACCCACTCGGCGACTGTCGACAGTGTTTGCAGATCGCGCAGATGCTGGCGGCTGTCGGGCGCGAGCGGATGCCGGGGATCGGCGACCGAGAGCAGCGTTACCGAGCCGCCGCTGGTCTCAGCCAGCGCCGACGCGATTTCACCACAAAGCCAGAGACTTGGACCGCCCGAGGTCGGCAGCAAAATCCGGCGCGGCTGCTTCAGATCCTGCTTGACGATCGCCAGATCGCAGGGCGGCGCGGCGATCAGCTGCTCAAAAGGCGCGCCAAAGAGTCGCTCAGGCGAGAAACCTTCATGCGACCAGCCCAGCATCAGCAGCTCAGCGCCGGTCTCCTGAACCGTCTCGACCAGCCCGGCGTGCAGCGAGCGTGCGACTCGCACCATCGTTTGTACTGAGGCGTCGCAGTACGCGACGTGCTGAAGCAGCGTCTCGCGCATACGCTGCACCGCAGCCACGCTGGCGTTCAGCGGCTGCTCCTCGGGCACTTCGACCACGCCCAGCACCAGCACCAGCCCGCCGCGCGAGTGAGCGATGGTGGTTGCGAGCGGGATCAAATGCTCCATCGCCGCCGGATCAAGCAGGGGGAGAATTAACATAAAATCGCGGTTCGCTGTCACAATATCCTCCTGAGATAGGCGTCGGCTGCGGTGGACAGCCAAAGTAGCTCAGCGGGTGTGAGCCTGGAGCCAGTATCTCAGCGGCGGGTGATATTTATGGTTTGCCGAGTGTGACAGGAAGAACAAAAGAACAAAAGAACAAAAGAACAAGCAAGCACCACAGATTCCCCCTTCTCCTGTGGCGGGTACCCTCAGGGTGGAGGCGGAGGCCCGCAGAGGTTTGGGGCAAGGGGGCAAGGGGGATGAGGGCCAGTCGAAAGAATACCGTTTCATTCCTCTCGCAGATCGACCAGCCACGCATTTGGGAGATAGCGCTCGATCAGAAGGCTTTTGAGATCGAACCAGCGGCGGCTGCCGTCGAGCACGATCGCGTCGGAGGTTACGGCGATGCGATCGGCGGCGATGATCGCGGTGTCGGGGTTGAAGATGACCTCCACGCTCCAGGGCCAGCCCTGCTGCTCCGCCAGCTCTCGAATCTTGGCTGCCAGCCGCCCGCTGTTGGAGATTGGCTTGTCCAGCAGCCACTCAACCGAGCGCGGAGCCAGCGCCGCCAGTGTCTCGCCGATCAGCTCAAGTGCGCGATCCGTCTCCTGCACCGAGCGATACGACCCGTGGACGCTGGCCAGATCGCGGATGCAGCTATCGCGGCAGTGCAGCAGCACACCCTGACTCAGCGCCGCCTCGATCGTGATCAGCAGGTTGAAGCCGTCGACGATCAGATCCGCGTCACGAACGTCCGGCCACTCCACGCGGCTTGCTTGTCGCCGGACGCGGCTCTGGTCCGTGCAGGCCGCCCGCGCGATGGCTATGCGCTGCCGCTCGTTAAGCCGGTGCCGGTCGCCGACCAGCTTGAGCGACGCCGTGATCGGATAGCCGTGATTGAGCAGCCACGACAGCTCGGCGGTAGCGATCCGTAGCGTCGCCAGCCAGTCGACGGCAAACAAGCGCCGGTCCTCGGGATGCGCGCCGCGATGCTGTTGTTTGTCCGAGCCCACGCGTACCTTCTTTCGCTACCTGGCCTGCCCGCCGATGATACGATACCGGCTCCCAAACGACAACACAGGGACAGGATCTCAGACCCTGTCCCTGTGTGCTGCGCCGCAGCCGGCGCAAATGTTGGCTCCTGCTGTGCTAGACAGCTTCCGCCGATACAGCTTCATCCTGCTCCATGGTCTCCACAATCGGCAGACTGAAGGAGAAGGTCGAGCCCTGGCCCTGCGTACTGGCCGCCCACAGCTGCCCGCCGTGCATCTCGACCAGGCGCCGGCAGATCGGTAGGCCAAGCCCGGTGCCCTGCGCCCGGCGACTCGTCCCGGTATCGACCTGCCGGAACTCCTCGAAGATCATCGGCAGATGATCCTGGTCGATGCCGATACCGGTATCCTTGACGCGGATCACCACAGTCGGCCCTTCGAGCGCGGCCTCGACCAGGATGTAGCCCTCGTCGGTGAACTTCGCGGCGTTGGAGAGCAGGTTGAGCAGCACCTGCTTGATGCGCAGCCGGTCGATCTCCACCGTCGGCAGGTTCGGGCTGATCTGGGCGCGCAGCTCGATCGGCTTCTCCTTGGTCAGACCAGCCGCCGTCTCCATCGTCTGCTGAATAATCTCCTCGATCTGGACCGGCTCCTTGGAAAGCTCCATCTTTCCGGCCTCGATCTTGGCGAGATCCAGCATATCGTTGATCAGGTCGAGCAAGTGACGGCTGTTCGACAGGACGCGCTCGCGTAGGAAGAGCTGCTGCTCGGTCAGCGTGCCGTTGCGCTCAGCGCCCAGCAGGTCGGTCATAGTGATGATCGCGTTGAGCGGCGTGCGCAGCTCGTGGCTGATCGTGTTGAGGAAGCGCGACTTGTGCTTGCTGGCCTCTTCGGCGGCGTTGCGCGCCGCAACCAGCTCCTGGTTCATGTGCTGAAGCTCGGCGGTGCGCTGCGCCACTTTATCTTCCAGCGTGCGGTTGTAGGCTTCGAGCTGCTCGTACAGCAGCGCGTTCTCCAGCGAGACCGCCGCCTGCGACGAGAGAATCCGCAGCACTTCCAGCCGCTCGGGCGTGAACGCGCCGGTCGTCAGGTTGTTCTCAAGGTAGAGAATACCGACGAGCTTACCCTGATTGACCAGCGGCATACACAGGATCGACTTGGGCTGCTTGCGCATGATGTAGCTGTCGCGGGTGAAGCGGCCCTCGTGCGTGGCATCGTGCAGCACCACCGGCTCTTTGGTGCGGCTGACGTAGTAGACCACCGAGGCTGCCAGGTTGCGCGCCGCGCTGAGCGGGATATTCGGGACGCTGGTATGCGTCTCCTGCTCCATCCGGCTTTCCGCCGCGACAATCAGCGTCGCGTCGCGCTCGATCATCAGCACGCCGTTTTGCGCGCCGGCATTTTCGAGCATGATATGCATCAGCGTATGCAGCAGCGTCTCGAAAACGATCGTCTCAGAGATCGCCTGCGCGGCCTTGATGACGGTGACAACGTCGAGCCAGCCGTTCTGCTCCGTCGTCGTCGTGTAGCGATGGCTAGTCGTCGATCCCTTGACCGTGGTGGTGTCGTGGTTGCGCGAGGAGAGCGGCACGGTCGGGAAGAGCGCCTGGTACATCTCCTCCAACTGCTGCACCTTGGCCGATGCGCCCCAGACCACGAAGGCATGGCGTGCATCCGTCAGATAGACGCGCGCGAGCTTTTCTTTGGAGCGGCTGAGGAAGAACTTGGCCGCCCGCTCGTTGGCGACGCCCTCGTAGTGGTTGAAGCCGTGCTCGCGGCTGGTATTGATCGCCTGGTCGTACAGCTCCATCGCGGCGAGATCATCGCCCTCGATGCGCGCCATCTCGGCCTTGAGCAATAAATATTTGCACTGGTGATTGGCCGGGCTATACTCGCCCCACACCCTGAACTTTTCTACATATTCTTCCAGCGTGGTCTTATAGGCTGCCTGATCTTCAGCCGAGGCGGTTGCGTACAGGCCGCTAATCGTTAGCGCCGACCAGAAGTTGGCTTCGGGGATAATGTACGAGCCCTGATTGGTGTACAGCGTTGCTTCGCATTTGTCCATCATCTCGCGCGCCTGCTGGTAGTCGCCGTACACGTTGAGGAGCATCATCTTGTAGAGGTAGTACACGTTGCTGATCAGCACCAGGCCCTGCGCTTCCACGTCCGCGAGAAACTGCTGCTCGTCGAACGTGTCGGTGTTCAGGCTATCGCGGGCTACCGTTTCGCCACGCAGCGCCCGAATCATGTGCTGCGTCAGATTCGCCATCGCCAGCAGGCCAAGATTTTTAGACTGACGGGCAAACGCGGTGTAGTGCTCAAGCTCGGCGAAGTGATCGTTCAGCTCCTCGCCGGCCAGCATGCGATACTTGGTTCGTCCCCAGCAGGCCAGGCCCGCATAGACGAAATCGCCAACTTCCAGGCTGTACAAGTAGGCCTGCTTCTCGTAGTCCAGGGTGGCGCGAATATGGCCGCTCCAGTGGTTCAAGAAGAAGCCGGCTACGTGATACACTTTGCCCTGTAGCTCAACGGCTTTGAATCGCTCGTTGAGTTGAATCGCCAGCTTGCCGTATGAGTATGCCGCCTGGTACTGCTGAAATACAAGGGCACACAGGATGCCATAGGAGCTGAAGGCAAACGACGACTCGGGCGCGGCGCCTTCGGTGACCGAAATCATCATCATACGCAGCACCAGCAGCGCCATCAGGCTAGGGCTGGTGTTGTACGCCGCCGGAACCAGCGTCGACAAGTACTTCATCTCAGCCAGCCGCTCCGCCTTGGTCAGCGGCGGCAGATCGATCAGCGCTTCGATCGCGCGCCCGCCGATCTGCTCCTGAAGCTCGGCCATAGCTTTGCTGACCGCCTCTTGCAGAACAGTCTCGTCCTCGGGAATGTCGAGCCCGAAGAGCATCTGCAAGCCATCACGACCGAGCGCCACCGCCTGCGCGAAGTTGCCCAGGTTGATGTAGAGCAGCATATTCGTGATGTACACATCGACCTTTTCCAGGCTCGATCGGGCACGATCCAGAATAATCGCGAAGTATTGTTCTGCCGTCTCGAAGTTGCCGGTCAAATATTCGCACTCGGATGCCTGCTTGTAAAAGTCGAGCGCCAGCTCGTAGTGCTGCTCCCAGGCGTTTTCCGGCAGGCACTGCTTGCCGATGTTGAGGTATTCGCGGGCGGCGGGATAGGCGGTGGAGGCTTTGGCTTTGCGGCCTGCCAGCAGGTTCATCTCCGCCAGCTTGATCCGCTCCGGCTCCTCGGTGATGAACTCAATCCCGACGTTCAGGTGATTGACAATATCGAAGACGCGCTCTTCCTGGCGATCGAGTGGTGTGTTCTCCAGCAGCAGCCGGCCCACAGTAACATGCGTGTGCTTCTTCTCTTCCTCGTTCATGAGCGAGTAGGCGGCCTGCCAGACGCGATCGTGCAGGAAGCGATACGCAACGTTGATATACGAGTTGGTGCTGGTCGTGGAGTGAGTGCTGGTCGTCGGATCGATCTCGTCGGTCTGAGCGGCGGTATATTCGATCTCGATCGGGATGATCAAGCCCTCGCGTAGCGCAGGCCAGAGCTGCGCCGCAACTGTCGAAGGCGGCTCGCCCGAAACGATCGACAATAGCTCCATCTCGAACTGATGACCGATACAGGCTGCCTGGATCAAGATGCGCTGTGTGGCCGGCTCGTACTTCTGGATCTTCTCGGCCATAAACGTCAGCACGTTATCGGTCATGCTGCGCTCGTTGATCTGATCCAGATCCCAGGTCCACTGGCTCGCCGCGCCATCAAAGACGATCAGGCCGTCGTCGTGCAGCGAGCGCAGGAACTGGTTGACGAAAAAGGCGTTACCAGCGGTCTTATCGAAGACCAGATCCGCCAGTGGCTCGGTCTGCTCCGGCTCGCTGTGGAGCGTCTCGCTGACCAGCGCATGCACATCATCGCGCTGGAGCGCTTGCAGCCGGATCGATTTAACGGCGGCCGGGCTTTTGTGCAGATCGTCCAGCGCCACCACCAGCGGATGGCTCGGGTTAATCTCGTTGTCGCGGTAGGAGCCGACGATCAGCAAGTTCTGCGTCTGCGCATCGGCGACCAGCATCTGGAGCAGCTTAAGTGAGGCCAGGTCGGCCCATTGCAGGTCGTCCAGGAAGAGCACCAGCGGGTGCTCGTCGTTGGCGAAGACGCCGATGAAATGCTGCATCACCAGGTTGAAGCGGTTCTCGGCCTCGGTGAGCCCCAGCTGCGGCACCGGCGGCTGTGGCCCGATGATCAGCTCCACATCCGGGATCACATCCACGATCACCTGACCGTTGTTGCCCAGCGCCGCGATGAGCTGCGTGTTCCAGTCGTTGATGCGCTCCGCGCTCTCGCTCAGAATATGGCGGATCAGCTCCTGGAAGGCCTGGATAAAGCCGCTGTAGGGCACGTTGCGCTTGTGCTGATCGAATTTGCCGGTGAGGAAGTAGCCGCGCTGCTGGGCGACCGGCTTCTGGATCTCGTGAACCAGCACCGACTTGCCGGTGCCGGACTGCCCCGCCACCAGGACAATCTCGGTCACGCCGGTGCTGACCATCTCGAAGGCCGACAGCAGCGTCTGGATCTCGGTCTCGCGGCCATACAGCTTTTGTGGAATATGGAACAGGCCCGACGTATCGTGAACACCCAGCGGGAACGGATCGATGCGTCCGGTGGTGGACCACTGGTCCAGACAGTGCTGGAGATCGGTTTTGAGGCCGTAGGCGTTCTGATAGCGATCTTCGGCGGTCTTGGCCAGCAGCTTCATCACGATGTCGGAGATGGCGCGCGGAATGGCCGGTTTGACCTCGTGCGGCGGCACCGGCATGCGCGCGATGTGCGCGTGAACCAGCTCGATCGGATCGCTGGCCTGGAACGGGAGATCGCCGGTCAGCAGCTCGTAAAACGTCACGCCCAGCGAGTAGCAGTCGCTGCGGTAATCGACAGCGCGATTCATGCGTCCGGTCTGCTCGGGCGACATATACGGCAGGCTGCCCTCAAGGTTCCGCGTGTTCGTCGGCTGCTGGCTTTCTTGCGACAACAGCGTCGAGATCGCAAAATCGGTGAGTTTGACCTGGCTGGTCTTGGGATTGTAGATAATATTCTGCGGCTTGATGTCTTTGTGGATAATGCCTTTTTGATGGACCGCACCGAGAATGTCTGCCAGCTGGATCGCGAT
>DASWTW010000410.1:0-18857 GCA_036401895.1 Herpetosiphonaceae bacterium
ACGCCGAACGCCGCCGCTGCCCGCGCGGTATTCTGGATCTCCTCGGCGGCACGCTGGCGCACGCCCTCAGGATCGCCGTCGCCCCACACGCGCGGCGGCACGATGCCCTTGTGCCGCTCGTCGATCAGCTTGTCGGCGACGGCCTGGCCGACCAGGTGGTTGCTGATCGCCAGGCATTGCAGGCCGTGACGCTCCAGCAGCTCGCGCTTGCGCCGAACATAGCCGTCGTCTTCGAGCGCCTTATCGACTTCAAAGTGATCGCCCCAGCAGGCAAGCTCAAGGCCGTCGTAGCCGAACTGCTTGGCCTTGGGAGCCAGCTCTTCAAGCGGAAGATCGGCCCACTGCCCGGTGAATAAGGTGACTGGTCGTGCCATAACTACTCCTTGTTTAGGATCGTGTCGGTTTTCCTGAGAGCCGGGCGTGATAAATCACGCCCCTACGGACCAATGCCGTTCGTTTGTTGGTGATTCTTGGCCCTCACCATCTGCCTAGCGTCAAACAAAGGAACAAGGAAACCGGGTGCCAGACCGGGTGCCCTTTGGGCATGGTACCCCGGCGAACAAACGATCACGCTACTTCTTGTTCCTTTGTTCTTTTGTTCTTTTGTTCCGTTAATATTCGGGCTCCACCCACTGCTTGCTGCCCGCCGAGCGCTCGACGGCATCCAGCACGGCCTGACAGCGCACGCCGTCGGCGAAGGACGCTGCGGGCGACGTTCCAGCCGCGATGCCGTTGAGCAGGTCGCGGATCGTGTGGGTGAAGGTATGCTCCCAGCCGATGATATGACCGGCCGGCCACCAGGCTTCCAGGTATGGATGCACGGGCTCGGTCACCAGCACCGTGCGGAGTCCGCGCACATCGGCCTGATCGTCGTCGAACAAGACCTGTAGCTCGTTCATACGCTCCAGGTTGAAGACGATGCTGCCCTTGGAGCCGTTGATCTCGAAGGCGTTGTAGTTGGCCCGGCCCTTGGCGAAGCGCGTCACCTCGAAGCTGCCGACCGCGCCGTTGTCGAAGCGCGTCAGAAAGAGCGCGGCGTCGTCAACCGTGACCTCGCCCATCTCGGCGCCAGCCGCAGCGCCAAGGCCGCCGGTTGTCTCGGCCAGCACCGGCCGCTGCTTGATAAACGTGTGCGTCAGGCCCGATACCGCCTCGATCTCGCCGACCAGCATGCGCGCCAGGTCGATGATATGCGCGCCGAGATCGCCGAGCGTGCCCGCGCCGGCCACGTCTTTTTGCAGTCGCCACACCAGCGGGAAGTTGGGGTCCATGATCCAGTCCTGGAGATAGACCGCCCGCCAGTGGTAGATCTGCCCAATGCGGCCGTCGTCGATCAGGCGTTTGGCGAGCTGCACCGCCGGGACGCGCCGGTAGTTGAAGTTGACCATCCCGACCACGCCGGCCTGCTCCACCGCCTGCTGCATCTGCCGGGCCTCGGCCAGCGTGTTCGCCAGCGGCTTTTCACAAAAAACGTGCTTGCCGTGCTCGGCCGCCGCGATCGCGATCGGCGCGTGCGTGTCGCCGGGCGTCGAAATATCGATCAGCCCGATGTCGTCACGCACGACTAGCTTGCGCCAGTCGGTCTCGACTTCGCGCCAGCCGAGCTGCGCGGCTGCGCTCTCCACCGCCGCCTGATCCCGACCACACAGCACCTGCATCGTGGGATGCAGCGCCACGTCGGGGAAGAACGACGCGACCTGACGATAGCCGTTCGAGTGAGCCTTGCCCATGAACTTATAGCCAATCAATCCGACATTGATCGTTTGCGGCATGAGTCCCTCCTCGTATGACGCGCCGCCTGGCACTCCCTGCCAGAGCTGGATGCCTTCGTCTCCCCATATAGTTACGCATGATCCGCAAACGCGCAACTCCGAGCACAAATCGTTCAACGGACCAGAGCAAACTTGCGCAGATCCAAAACTTGTGTATACTAAAAAGAAGTAACTTACTTTATGATAGAAGGATACAACCTATGAAGATCGCGCTTTTTGGTGCCAGCGGCATGATCGGCAGCCGCATCCTGGAAGAAGCGCTCAGCCGCAATCATCAGGTGACAGCCGTGGTTCGCGATCCATCGCGCATCACCAGTCATCCAGCGCGCGCTGTCGTCACCGGCGATATTTTGAACCCCGCGCAGGTTGCCGAGATCGTCGCCGGACACGACGTTGCGATCAACGCGACCAGCCAGGGCCTGGAGCCTGGGCAAACTGCCGTCGATGCCGCGCACTCACTGCTGGATGGACTGAAGCAGGCGGGCGTTCAGCGCGTGCTGGTCGTTGGCGGCGCGGGCAGCCTTGAGGTTGCGCCCGGCGTGCAGCTTGTGGATGCGCCCGGATTTCCACCGGATTGGCGCGGCGTCGCATCGGCTCACCGCGACGCGCTGGGAGTTTATCGTGAGGCGGATCTCGACTGGACGTACATTAGCCCATCGGCCATGATCCAGCCCGGCGAGCGGCGTGGACAGTTTCGTACCGGCGGTGACCAACTGCTGACCGACGAGAACGGCAACAGCCACATTTCGACCGACGATTTCGCGATCGCGATTCTGGACGAGGTCGAGCGACCGCAGAGCATCCGCCGCCGCATGACTGTTGGCTATTGATTATAGGTTCATCTCCACGCAAGCGCATCGTAGATCAAACTGCGGTGTGCTTGCGTATGCCCAAAGTTGCCCGCGCGCCCGGCTTGTGCTACCCTCGCAGCAGTATACGAGCGATGAAAGGAGCAGGCGATGGCGCGCTGGCAACGGGTGATCGGCTCGATCGCCAACAACATCGACGACTACTTCGACGGATTGAAGCAGCGGTTATCGCGCAAGATCGGCGACGATCCGATCACGATCGTTCCCTACGACGGCTACGGAACCGGCGAGCAGATCCGGCTTTGCGGACGCGTGTTAGAAAACCCGGGGCTGAAGCTCAGCGACAACGACTCGCTGTGGGACAATCTGCTCAACATGTACCGGCGCTTCGAGAGCGACGAGGTGCCCGGCGCGAAAGTTCTGGCGCGCTTCGGCGATGTCGAGCAGGAAGCGATCGCCAACAGGGAAGGCTTTTTCGAGGTAGTGATCCAGCCCACGCAGCCGCTACCGGCCGATCACATCCGGCACGAGATCACGCTTGAGCTGCGTGAGCCCCGGCAACCGGAGCTCGACCCGGTCATCGTCACGGGCTGCGTGTTTGTACCACCGTCCGGCGCGCAGTTCGGCGTGATCAGCGACATCGACGATACCGTGCTCCGGACAGATGCGACTAATCTGCTGCGGATGGCGCGCAGCGTTTTTCTAAGCAATGCGCGCACCCGGCTGCCGTTCAAAGGCGTTGCAGCGCTGTACCGCGCGCTGAGCCAGGGATCGAGCGCGTCCGATTCTGGCCCGAATCCGCTCTTCTATGTGTCGAGCAGCCCGTGGAATCTGCACGATCTGCTGACCGAGTTCTTCGCGCTCAACGGCATTCCGCGCGGCCCGATCTTTCTCCGCGACTGGGGCATCTCCAGGGATGAGCTGCTGCCGACCCAGCATCGCGGCCACAAGCTCACCGCGATCCGCCAGGTGATCGAGCGCTATCCTCAGCTGCCGTTCATCTTGATCGGCGACAGCGGACAGGAAGATCCCGAGATCTACCGCGAGATCGTGCAGCTCTACCCTGGCCGGATTCACGCGATCTATATTCGCAACGTCAGCCGCGGTCCGGCGCGTGGCGAGGCGATCCGCAAGCTAGCCGAGGAGGTTGTAGCCGATGGCAGCACGCTGATCCTGGCCGACGATACGCTGGCCGTCGCGCGCCACGCCGCCGAGAATGGCTGGATCGCGCCCGAGACAATCGCGCTGATCGAGGCCGAGACCGCAGCCGATGCCACGCCGGCCGGGCCGATCGAGCGCCTGCTGGGCGAGGAAGAAACGCCCGCTGCACCGACGATCGTGATCGCCGATACCACGCCCGAGCAGACGCAGGCGGCCGTGGAGCAGGGCGCGATCGAGGCGGCGCTCCAGAGCGGCGATCAATCCGACGACACGCCGCCAACCGTGATCGTCGAGAGCGAGCCCAAACAATAGCTACGGCTCGAACTCCTGGCGTGGCACCGTCAGGCAGCAGCGCTCGATCGGCTGGTAGTCCTGAGCGGACGGTCCAAACCGCTCCATTGAGGCTTGCGGCAGCTCCAGGTTGGAGATCGGCGTCGTGTATAAGCCATCGGGCAGCGACTGGAGCATACTGTTATGCAGCGGGCTGATCGCGAAGTAGCGCGCGGGCGGAGACTGCGGCAGCAGCAGCCTGGGCGCGTCGGCGTCGCGATCGATCACGTTGATGCCGTGATCGTCGCTGAAGAGCAGCCGATCCATGTACCAGCCGAGCTGATACACCGCGCTGTCGGATGGTAGCAGCCAATGCTTCAGCGAACCATCCAGGCTCACCACTGCGATCGACCAATCTAGAATCGCGTTCGGGCTGCGGGTGGTCACCACAAAGGCCAGCTCTGAGCCGCTCAGCGACCAGACCAGCGACGGGCTCATCAGCTGCATGATCTCAACCGTGGTGTCTGGCTGCCGCGACGGAAACAGGTCGTCGAGCTGCTGCGGGCTGACGAGAATCTCGGGCGCGGCATCGTCACGCTTCAGCACGATCGAGCGACGATCGAGCGCTACCCAGGCGACCGGCCCGTTGTTCACGGCAGCCGGGTCGCGTCCACTGCCGATCGGCGTAAGCTCACCGCTGCGGTAGCTCCACAGCGCGACGGTTGAGGGCGCGCGCTCATCTTCATAGGCTAGCGCGACGGTGATCGGATCTTTCCAGCTCAGCATGGGACTGGACAGCCGCTGCTGTCCCGAGAGCAGCGAGAGCGAGTCCTGGCGCTCGGGATGAGTCACGAACGCAGCGCCGTCAGTGGTCGCCGCGACAATATGCCGGCCATCCGGCGACCACGTCGCGTAGACGATCTGCGCCTGAAGATCCAGCTGCCAGGAGCGATCGCCGCCGGCAAACAGCCGCAGCGTGCCGTCGGGCTGTGTCGCCATGATCATGCCCTGCTGGCTGGAAGGAAAACCGGTGAGGTTCTGCGGCGTGGGCTGGGCCGGCGTGGCTGTCGGCTGAGGAGTAACAGTTGGCGAAGGATCGGGGCGGCGGACCTCGGTAGGCGGCGGATTTTGAGATGCGATAAAGATCGTACCGCCCAGCAACAGAGCAACACACAGCGCCACCAGCCCATTCAACCACTGCTTCATCTCGCCTCCTTCGCGATGCTAGCTTACACTATTGTTGTACCACAGCTTGTCGCAGGCCAGATCTGAGAAGTTGGTGATCTCGACGAACAGGAGGCGCTACAAGATCAAACCGGCACGATGATTATCGTGCCGGCATAGCTATTCGCCGCTTGACGTCTGGATCAAGGTTTGGAGACGGGTCTAATCGTGGCCTCACCACTCCGGCTCGATCTGCTCGGCGTCTCGAAACGCCGCGCGGAGCACTACATGATTGATCACAATTTCATCGATAAACGCCTGGTAATGCGTGCCGCTTTCTTGCCACAGAACCTTATCGCCTTCGACAATGTCGATCTGCGCCGGATGCAATGGAGAGCCCTCGTACGAGACATGAAAGCCGGTGATGTCGACATGATCGACCGGCAGCAGCGAGTAGCGCTTGCCGACTCCCGGCCGAACCACATCGATAGTACGTAGTTGACTCAACTGCATCGATCCTCCATCTCTTATACAAGCTACTCATCTCGCAACATCTCTATGCTTTACAACGCAGCGAAGAGTTTTAAAGAGTCTTTTTCCACCATTCCCAGCAAATAAAAAGACACCTCCGCCTTGAGCGAGGGTGTTTTCCTGGCGACCCCGGAGGGATTCGAACCCCCGACACCTGATTTTTGAAGACGTGGGGTACACTGTCTATCGTTTCCAACCGTGGGTATTATAGCATACGGCATCGGCCAGTCTGTCCAGCGCAGCCCGTTGTTCTCATGGCGCTGATCCGGGTCTGCTCAGGCTTGTCATGAAAGCCGGGCTGCGGTTACGTGCAGCCCGGTCATGATCGTCTATGCGATCGGGTCTGGCTTGTCCTTAGCCGGATCAGAGGATGTAAGGGCCGGCGGCAGGCCATCGGGGTCCATAAACGCGGCCGGATGGATGGCAAAAGCATCGGCAAGCCGGGTAAAAAGGTTGAACAAGGATCCGACGTACACGGCCTCGGCGATCTGCGGATCGCTCCAGCCGCTCTCGCGCAGGGCCTGCACCTGCTCGTCGGTTATCTTGTAGGCGTGCCGTGTAAGCGTACCGACGAACTCCAGCAGCAGGCGCTCCGCAGACGTGACCGGCGCATCGTCGAGGTTGCCTGCCCGTAAAGCCTGGGCTGTGGCATTATGTTCACTGCCTTGCAACTGCAAGAGCCATGTATGGCTCGACAGTCAATAGTGACACTTGTTGAGCGCTGCAACATAGGAGGCGATCATCTCGTGCTGCGCCCGCGTTAGTGCGCCGTCGCTGAAATGCATCTGCGCCGCGCCAGCAATCGCCATCAGAAAATCAGGCCGTTGGCTCATCGTGCGATAGATGTCGGGAACACCTCGCTCGGAAGAAGCGCGCATCTGTGCGTAGAGTTCGCCGAGGAGTCCCTGCGCGTCGGCATCTTCCACCCAGGCAATACGTGCCATGCTACTACTCCTTGAAGTTGAATCCAGACGTATCATCTGCACATGGACTATACCGATGTATCATCGCGCGTGCAAGGCAGCTGGGCTAGCAGCAACTATGCGTGCCGCGTATTGTAATATTCCTGTTAATTGCTCCAGAATAGCGGCAGCTTCACCGACTTGATTCAAAGATGCGATTTCGGCGCGGACTGCGCTCGTGCTTGTCGATGCTGGGATCTGGAACCGGTAGACACGGCACAACGTGAGTTAAGCGGCGATCGTCACGATCCACCGGCAAACAAAAACACCGCATCTACATGCGATGTTTTGCTGGCGACCCCGGAGGGATTCGAACCCCCGACACCTGGTTCCGAAGACGTGGGGCACGCCGTCCATTGTATCCTGCTGGGCCTGTTATAGCCGATTGTATCGGTCTATTCCTCCATGACGTACTGGGTAATTCGCCTACATGTTACTGGCTTAGGTGTCAATGACACCCAAGTTGACACCCAAGCCAACCGCATTGAGGCAACAAGTACATGCTCCTTGCGGCGCATGATGGCAACACAGCATTGACAACAGCAGGGAGAATCTGGTAAAGCAGATTCTCCCTGCTTAGCCTATTACTTTTTGACCGTGATATTACTACCCTGATCGACAACCAGGGTTGGGTCGGCATCGAAAGCTGCACCCATTTGGGTATCATAGACGACAGCATTGCCGTTGTTCTTGTCCCAAATCCTGATCCGCATCATGTCGGGCGCGTTACCGTCACCCTTAAGCGCGCCATCGATTACAGCCACCATAAAGCCGTAGTTCCCTTGACCGTTGATCGTGCCGCTGCCCTGGTACTGGCCTTTTGCACCAACCACAACGATCCAATCATAGGCTGTGCTGCTAAACATCAGGTTGCCGAGCGAGAACACCAATGTAGTAGGAGGGAGATTGCTATAGTTACCATTGAGACCGGCTGTAGCATCTCCAGTGAGCGTTGGATTAGCTACATACGCTCCCACAGGTGAAGTGAACTTGGCTCGGCCATGCACAGCGTTACCCTGCAAATTGGGGTCATAGACCACGACATACCTGAAGAGCGCCGAGCCCGAGTCTCCATCGTCATCGGTGACGGTGATCTTGACTGTGTAGATGCCAGGAGCCGGGTATGCATAGCTAGCCTGAACGGTACCGGTACCAGTAGCCGGGTTGTAGGTGACTGTGCCGGCGCTGGTGGTGTTATTGCCCCAATCGATCACGGCAGTATGCGTATCAGCAGTGCCTGGATCGCTGAACGGAGCGCTGACGTTGATCGTTGTGTTCATCGCGACCGATGTGGTGGGCGCAGTTATCGGGCCGACAACGGGCGCGACGTTATTGATCGTCACTTGCGCGCTGTACTCAGTCGTGCCACCGTCCTTGTCGCTGATCTTAGCTCTGACCGTGCGTAGGCCATTATCATTGGTTGTGCAGCTTGCCGTCGCCGTGCTGCTGGTCGCGCCGTAGCCATTGCCGCAATCGAAGGCGTAGCTGAAGCCAGCCGCCGTGTCCACACTCGACGGATCGCTCGGAGCACTTAGCGTCAGTACGATCGGGCTGCCCTCGTTCACGGGTGAGGAAGCTGTAAACGTTGCAACTGGCGCGACGTTGTTGATCGTCACTTCGGCGACATACTCGGTGGTGCCGCCGTCTTTGTCGCTGATCTTGGCCTTGACTGTGCGCACCTGGTTGTCGTTGGTCGTGCAATTGGCCGTCGGTGTACTGCTGGCGCTAGCGTAGCCGCTACCACAGTCGAAGGCGTAGCTGAAGCCAGCCGCCGTGTCCACGCTCGATGGATCGCTCGGATTGCTCAGCCGCAGCATGAAGCCGCTGCCTTCATCCAGCGACGAAGGTGCAGTGAAGCTGGCGATCGGCGCGACGTTGTCGATCGTCGAGGTCGCGGTGTACTCGGTGAAATCGCCGTCCTTATCGCTGATCTTGGCCTTGACCGTGCGCAGGCCGTTGTCGGTGGTTGGACAGCTCGCCGTCGCCGTGCTGCTGGCCGTGCCGTAGCCACTGCCGCAGTCGAACGCGTAGCTGAACCCGGCCGTTGTATCCGAGCTGGAGGGATCTTGGGGATTGGTCAGCGCCAGGTTGATCGGGCTACCCTCATTCACCTGCGACGAGGCCGTGAAGCTGGCCGTTGGCGCAACGTTGTCGATCGTCGAGGTGGCGGTGTACTCGGTGAAGCCGCCATCCTTGTCGCGGATCTTGGCCTTGACCGTCCGAACCTCGTTATCATCGGTGGCGCAGCTCGCCGTTGGTGTGCTGCTGGCCGTGCCGTAGCCGCTGCCGCAATCGAACGCATAGCTGAATCCGGCCGCCGTGTCCACGCTGGATGGATCGCTTGGAGCACTCAGCGCGAGCACGAACGGGTCGCCCTCGTTCACCGGAGCGGTTGTGGTGAAGGTAGCGATCGGCGCAACGTTGTTGATCGTCACTTGCGCGTTATACTCGGTGGTATCGCCGTCCTTGTCGCCGATCCGGGCCTTGACCGTGCGCACGCCGTTGTCGGTGGTTGGACAACTCACCGTCGGTGTGCTGCTGGCCGTGCCATAGCCGCTGCCGCAGTCGAACGCGTAGCTGAAGCCGTTGGCGGTGTCCACGCTCGACGGATCGCTCGGATTGCTCAACGTCAGCACGATGGGGCTACCCTCATCCACCTGCGAGGGCGAAGTGAAGGTCGCGATCGGCGCGACGTTGTTGATCGTTACTTCGGCGACATACTCGGTGGTGCCACCATTCTTGTCACGGATCTTGGCCTTGACCGTGCGCGCACCGTTGTCATTGGTTGTGCAGTTGGCCGTCGCGGTGCTGCTGGCGGTGCCGTAGCCGCTGCCGCAATCGAAGGCATAGCTGAACCCTGCGGCTGTGTCCACGCTCGATGGATCGCTCGGATTGCTCAGCCGCAGCATGAAGCCGTCACCCTCATCCACGAACGAAGGGACGATAAAGCTGGCGATCGGCGCGATGTTGTTGATGGTGACTTGCGCGCTGTATTCGGTGGTGCCGCCATCCTTATCGCTGATCTTCGCTTTCACTGTGCGTACGCCGTTGTCATTGGTCGTGCAGCTTGCTGTCGGTGAGTTGCTGGCCGTACCATAGCCGCTGCCGCAGTCGAACGCATAGCTGAAGCCGCCTGCTGTGTCCACATTCGATGGATCGCTCGGGTTGCTCAGCGTCAGCGTGAAGCCGTCACCTTCATCGACCAGCGAAGGAGCACTGAACGTTGCAGTCGGTGGAACATTACGGACGGTCGAGGTGGCGGTGTACTCGGTGAAACCACCATCTTTATCGCTGATCTTGGCCTTAACCGTGCGCACCTCGTTGTCATTGGTCGCACAGCTGGTGGACGCCGCACTGCTAGCCGTGCCGTAGCCGCTGGCGCAGTCGAAGGCGTAGCTGAACCCGGCCGTCGTATCCGAGCTGGAGGGATCTTGGGGATTGGTCAGCGCCAAATTAATCGGCTGTCCCTCATTCACCTGTGAGGAAGCCGTAAATGTGGCGGTTGGCGCGACGTTGAGAATGTTCGAAGTCGCGGTGTATTCGGTAACACCGCCGTTCTTGTCGCTGATTTTAGCCTTGACCGTGCGTACGCCGTTGTCGGTGGTGGGGCAGGAGAATGATGCCGTGCCGCTGGCGCTGCTGTAGCCGCTGCCACAGTCGAACGCATAGCTGAAGCCATTCGCAGTATCCACGCTGGATGGATCGCTCGGATTGCTTAGCGCCAGCACGATCGGACTACCCTCGTTCACTGGCGTAGAAGCAGTAAAGCTGGCGGTCGGCGCGACGTTGTTGATGGTGACTAGCGCACTGTACTCGGTGGTGCCGCCGTCCTTATCGCTGACTCTGGCTCTGACTGTGCGCACACCATTGTCGCTCGTTGGGCAGGAAATGGAGGCGCTACTGCTGGCGCTGCCATAGCCGCTGCCGCAGTCGAAGGCATAGCTGAACCCAGCCGCCCGATCCACACTTGAAGGATCAGCGGGCTTACTCAGTTGTATAACAATTGGGCTACCTTCGCTGACCTGCGAGGGCGTGGTAAAGCCGGCGGTCGGCGCGACGTTGCCCACAGTTACCGTTGTGGCTGCGCTCACTGTGTGAACGCCATCGCTGACGATCAACGTGGTGTGGTAGATGCCATCATCGGTACAGGTGATCGTTGTGTTGAGTGCACTTGGATTGGCAAACGAACAGGTCGCGCCGGAATCAACACCTGAGCCAGGTGTGTAGCTCCAACCCGCTGTGATCGTATCACCAGCATTCGGATCAACCACGCTACCATTTAGGGTAATTGGGGAACCTTCGCTACCGGCGTACGGCCCGCCTGGATTGACTGTCGGTGCCGTGTTACAACCCTCATCAATTTGACCATTTCCGTTGTCATCAATGTTGTTGCCGCACTCCTCGACAAGATCGGTCGGTGGGGTGCAGGGAGGATTGGCACTAAAGCGGAACTTATCAATAAAAGCTGTCGAGTCATAAATCGAATCACCGAGATCCATAATCGTGAAGATCAGGGTCAGGGGCGTTCCGTCCTCCGGCACACCAGCACACGTCTGGAGCGTGCTCGTAGCAGCATCGTAGGTAGTGCCAAAAGCCTTTTCCGGGGTCGCCGTAATATTACCCAAGTCGTTGACGGTGATCAGGCGATTGCCGCTATGTATGGCCTTATTATTTGGAGCGGTAATTCCTCCAAATGGGCTGAGGGTGAAGTTAGAGTTTCCCTGCTCGATCAGGAGCGTATCGTTGTACTGGCTCCCCACCCACTCGGGAAATTCCTCCGAGAAGAATTTCCAGTCGATAAACCACGACACAGCGGCTGGAGGTACGTTCAGAGTCAGTCGCATTTGCACCATATCGTTGCCCTGAGAGTTATTGAGGCCACCCAATTCGCAGCTTGTGTTACTGCTGGTATTGGCCCTCAGGACCAGCGAGGTACAGCCTGAGCTCATCACGAGGTAGCTGTTGCCTCCGCCTTCGCCGCGCGGAAAGCCGGATGCGGGCGTGGTAAAGACGGTGTAGCCATTGGGGTCGCTTGAACCGAAGGATACGGAATTTACCACGGCAGGATTCAGGTCGAGCGCATCGGCAAACGCATTACTGGCAATGCCGAAGCCATCAACCAGATCCGGGTTATACGCCCCTTCCGGGGTGTCGGGATTTCGCTCCTCAGTAGCAGATGCGACAGGTACTCCGCTCAACAGGAGACCAACGATCAGGGCGAGCGTAACGAACCGGTGGGCAATCGACGATCGAGATATTCGAGTCTTTGCTGGCACAACCCGCTCATGAGTAACCATGAATACTCCTCAATTATTTTGATAGTTCGCTTTCAATAACGTTGCAGACCAAAAAGACCGATAGTAAAAGAGCACCTCCTTACTGGGTACGAAAAGGAGCTGCGCCTAACACCCTGGAGAGGTATGCTATGCCCAGAAACTGCTTGAGTGAGACGAGGCTAGGTGAACAGTCGGCTGCAATATCTTGTGGGTGGCGGAGCGATCCATCCAAAAAAGGACTACCAGATGATCATGGTGGGCAAGCAGGCAGAACACCCGATGCATAGAGCGCCGAGCACGCATGCTCCTGCCAGAACGACTGGCTGCATGTAACAAGACGTGGTGTTTCGGGTTCGGTTAGATCAAACGACGCACAGAAATTATCCGACGTGTTGTGGAAGCACGTCGATCCACGACAAAATCACTTCGATTCCAGTCTGAAAAGTTTAAAAGAATTAAAACTTTTGTATAGGATTCTAACGAAGAAGTTGGTAGGGGGTGGCGGGTGATATAGTACAACGATTAAGCAACCATGTCAAGAAACATTTTCGTTGAGATCTTTATCAAAAGATACAAATCTGGAATTGATGTTCGCAATTTCATAACATCAGCCATGTAACCTATTATGCTACATGATGTAGTAAAACAACAGGTTAGATAGCCCACTACGATAATAAGTACCAACATCCATGATGCAAAACGGCGACAATACCGTCCCAAATAATAGATCATCGAGCATAGCTAACGCGACTACACCGGCTCGGACTACGCGACGACTATCAGGCGACGAATAGCCTGGCTTTGTAATGCACTAAGACTCGTGTGAATCGTGATAGCGCACACTGTCTACACCGCACCTGACCAACTGAATCGATCATCGATTAAAGTGGGGATGATTCCGGGGACAGCGCCCACACCCTCGATCCACAGGCAAACAAAAACACCGCATGGGAATGCGGCGTTTCTTTGGCGACCCCGGAGGGATTCGAACCCCCGACACCTGGTTCCGAAGACCAGTGCTCTAATCCACTGAGCTACGGGGCCATTAGATTGGCTTGCAGTATAACGAAAAACAGACTACTTGGCAACTTGTAAGAGCCGAGAACAATAGAACAAAGAATAAGGAAACACGGAAGCGCCATAAACGCTGTTACATAGGCCATGTTGCCGCCGTTGCATCGCCTTCCAGCCAATGCTATAATCTCGCGATGCTGAGCGCGAGTGAGCGCCACGGTCATAAATCGATAAGAGCCTGATGAGCGCTGCTTCGCCGACAACTCCACCATTATTGCATGGACGCTACCGCATCCTGGCCCGTCTCGGCGACAGCCGGCTGGCCACGGTTTATCATGCCGAAGATGAGCGGCTTAAGCGCACTGTGCTGGTCCACCTGCTCCGGCCCGAGCTCGTGCCACAGGATAATCTCCGCCGGCGCTTCGAAGAAGAGGCTCAGCGCGGTGCTCAGCGCACCCATCCTGGCCTGCTCGACGTGTATGATACCGGCGATGTCGGCGGACGGCCGTATATGGTCACCGAAGATATTGCGGGCCAATCCCTGGCGGAGGCTGGCGTTATTTCTACCAGCGAGGCCCTGAGCACTATTCGCACGATCGTGAGCGCAGTGGCCATGGCCCAAACGCAGGGCGTGCCCCACCCTCCTATCAGCAGCAGCAATGTGTGGCTGCTCACCGGCGGACGAACGCTGCTGGTAGAGAACTGGAAGCTGCCGCCAAACCAGGTGCCGCTCGATCTTGCGTCGTATCGCGCGCCGGAGCGTCTGACAGGCAGCCCGCCATCGCCGACGACTACCGTCTATGCGCTGGGCATCCTGGCCTGGGAAGCGTTCGTCGGGCGGCGACCGTTTAGCGGCGCATCACCCGAGGCCATCGCGCAGCAGCAGCGGCAGGGCGAGCTTCCACCGATCTCTCATGCCCGCCCGGCGCTCTTCTCGCCGGAGCTGGATCGCATCATCGCGCAAGCGGCTGCATCCGATCCCGGCATGCGCTATCATTCGCCGATCGACTTTGGCCGCGCGCTCGATCACTATGGCGACGCAGCCAGCGCCCAGACGGGTAGACTCGCAGCCGCGCCCTACGCCTGGAACGATCCGACAACAGTTAACCAGCAGCAGCCTTCACGACTACGCATGCCGCGCCGACGCTCACAAACCGCCACGGCGCCGGCCATTGCGCCGCCACCACCGCCACCGGTGATCACTGCGCCGCCACCGCCACAGACGCGTACAGTTGCTCGGCCGGCCCCTCAGCCGGCGCAGCTCGATCAGCAGGCGCTCGACAAGCAGATCCAAAAACAGGTGCGGCGTGAAGTTCGCCGCCAGGGCTGCCAGCGCGCGCTGCTCAAGCGTGCGGCGCAGCTGATCTTTGTGTTTCTGTTTCTCTACGGCGCATATCTAGGCATACGCTACGCCGCCGACTATGCGACCGGCCGGATTCAGCAGATCGATGTCGGCGAGTGGATCAGCAGGCAGCTTCCTGATCCCAATGAGCTCATCCCGGATTGGCTGCGCGATCCCGGCAGCATTGTAACGTCCTATCGCATTGTGCAGCAAACAAATCTGCGTGAGAATCCCGGCGCAACCGACGATAACCCGCCGATCCGTGTGCTTGAGCCCGGAGCACGCGTCCAGCAGATCGGTCCGCGACAGCCCGACCCGCAGGGTAGCCCATACGAGTGGATTCCTGTGATCACGCTCGATACGACTGATATTCCTGCACGAGGATGGATCGCTGATTTAGGCAATAATCTTGAACCACAATAACCTTTCCCTTCTTCACATCAGAGCTTGGAGCAGCATATGCCCGTGGATATTCCGAAAGACTTGATCGCAGAGCTGGCGTCTGCCGAGCGCGTTGTCGTGCTCACGGGCGCCGGTGTTTCAGCCGAGAGCGGCGTGCCGACCTTTCGTGAGGCGCAGACCGGCCTGTGGGCGCAGTACGATCCTCGCGAGCTAGCCACGCCGCAGGCCTTCGCCCGTAATCCGCGCCTGGTCTGGGAGTGGTACGAGTGGCGACGAAGCTTGATCCAGGACGCCAGGCCCAATCGATCGCACTATGCGCTGGTCGATCTTGAGCAGGCGCTGCCGACATTTCTGCTGGTCACCCAAAATATCGATGGGCTGCACTGGCTGGCCGGCAGCCGCGATATGATCGAGCTGCACGGCAATATTGCGCGGACCAAGTGCTTCGAGGAAGGTCACGCGGTCACCTGGTGGGCCGAGACCGACGAGATTCCGCCGCGCTGTCCCTACTGCGGCGGTCCGCTGCGGCCCGATGTAGTCTGGTTTGGCGAGGGCATCTCAGAGCAGGCGCTGCGTACAGCGACCGATGCTGCCGCGGCCTGCGATCTGTTCCTGTGCATCGGCACCTCCGCCGTAGTCCATCCTGCCTCACGGCTGCCGCTGATCGCCAAACGCATGGGCGCGCGCGTGATCGAGATCAATACCGAGCAGACCGCGATCGGCGTGATGGCCGACTGGTCGATCCTCGGCAAGGCCGGCGCGATTCTGCCGCAGCTTGTGCGCGAGGCCGGCTTCCCGACGACGGCGATCGATGGCGCGGGTCAGTAGCCGCGCAGGAGCAGGGCGCCAGCCATGCAGCCTCGACTGACTGCGCGCAAAACACCGCCGCTTGAAGCGTTGATCTATCGGGTGCTGGTGCGGCCTGCGATCCGCAGCACGTTTCAGCGGGTCGCGCTGTGGAGCCATGAGCCTGCGCTGCCACACGACCTGCCGATCTTGATCTACGCGAATCATCCGTCGTGGTGGGACGGCTACATGGCGTTCGTGCTGGCGGATGAGCACTGGCGCTGCGCGGGCTATCTGATGATGGAGGAGGCGCAGCTGGCGCGCTACGGGTTTTTCCGCTACTGCGGCGTCTTCTCGGTCGATCGCCACGATCCGCGCGAGGCCATGCGCTCGGTCGCCTACGCAGCATCACTGCTCAAGCGCCGTCCCGGCCGCGTGCTGTGGATCTTTCCTCAGGGCGAGATCACACCCAACGATCGACGGCCGCTCGCCACCTACTCGGGCGCGGCACACATCGCCAGACGCGCCGCGCCAGTGCGCTGCATT
Organism: Herpetosiphonaceae bacterium; assembly: GCA_036401895.1. GTDB lineage: Bacteria > Chloroflexota > Chloroflexia > Chloroflexales > Kallotenuaceae > LB3-1. The sequence continues at coordinate 16,036 of DASWTW010000410.1, forward strand.
CCCATGGCGCTGCGCTTCGAGTTTTTCGGCGAGCAGCGACCCGAAGCGCTGATTCGGCTGGGCGCATCCCACGTTGTGACGGACGCTACCGATGCTAAAGCGCTGCACCAGGAGCTGGAGCAGCGCCTCCTCGCCGAAGTCGATCAGCTGCGCGAAGACACGATCAACGGCGCGACCGCAAGCTATCGTACGATCTTGCAGGGCCGCGCCTCGGTCAACGTCGTCTGGGATCGCGTTCGCGCAGCGATCCTCGGACGCCGCGCGAACCTGCGTTAGTTTCCGAATCCCACTCGTTTATCGCACCGCCCTACGCACGATCCCACTCGATCGGCAGCGACGTGTAGCCGCGCAGAAAGATGTGCTCGAAGCGTTTGGGCTCAGCGGATGCAGCCGGGCGCAGGTTGGGCAGGCGCTGCAAGAGCAGCTCAAGCGCAACACGGATTTCGAGGCGTGCCAGCGCCGAGCCGATGCACACATGAATGCCGCGCGCGAAGGTCATGTGTTCGCGCGCATTGGGTCGGGTGATGTCGAAGCGCTCCGGCTCCGAAAACTGCTCGGCGTCGTGGTTGGCCGAGCCGTAGAGCAGGAATACCTTTGCGTTGGCCGGGATCGTGACCTCGCCGAGCGTGACCTCCTGCGTTGTCGTGCGGAACAAACCCTGCACCGAGGTATCCATCCGCAGCAATTCCTCGACGGCATGCTGAAGCAGCGCGGGATTGTCACGCAGCTGCTGATACTGCTCAGGATGCTTGAACAAGATCGTCACCGCATTGGCGATCAGGTTCGTCGTGGTCTCGTATCCAGCCACCAGTGCCGACATTGCGTTGTAGAATGCTTCCTGCATACTCAGGTTAGCGGTACCACCGTACTCAACTGGCAGCATCACCGTCAGCAGATCCTCGCGCGGATTCTGCGCTCGCTGCATAAGCTGGTCGCGCAGGTAATTCTGGAACGCCACCATGCTTTGCACACAGGCAACCTGCTGCTCCTCGGGCAAAGCCACGGACAGCAACGTGACCCAATCATCAGCCCAGCGCTTGACCTGTGGTAGATCGGCGCGCGGAATGCCGAACAGATCGCAGATGACCAGGCCCGGCAGCGGCAGTGCAAACTGCGGAATCAGGTCGGCGTGACCATCAGCGCTAAAAGCATCGATCAGGTTGTTGGCGATCTCGCGAATGGCCGGCTCAAGGCTAGAAATGCGCTGCGGTGTAAACGCCTTGTTCAATACGGAGCGGATGCGCGCATGGTCCGGCTCGTCGCTCTCAACCATGATTGTGGCCGAGCCAATGCTCTTTTCCAACAGGGCCTGTGCAACAGGAGACAGCTCAGCACCCTGAACCGAGCCGACTGACGAGAAGATGTGGGTCTGCTTCACGGCGGCGGCAATATCGGCGTAGCGCGTGACGAACCACAGATTGAACGCTTCGCTGTAAAACACTGGTGTATCACGCCGGAACTCGGCGTAATTTGGATACGGATTCGCCAGATGCGCCGGGTCCACCGGATTGAAATGCGGGCAGACGGCCGCGACAGATGAGTTGGAATGTGCGGTCATAATCATGTGCTCCCTGAATACGAGCCGTCCGCTACATCGGCCGGCCTTCGAGTGTGGTCATCCGAGGCATGATTAGCCCGCAGCGACAGATACCTGGTCTGGCGAGAGTCCAGGCGATCGCAGTATTGCGTTCAAGGTATCCGAGATGATGTAGGTTGGTGCTATGCTGAAAAGCGGCGGGCTACTGAGATGAGTCTAGCACGCGCCGCTGTGGTGATATATGGACGAAAGGCGCAGAAGGTATCCACACTTATCCTCATCTGAGGCATACGCCCAAAAGACGGCTGCGGCATACGCTCTTTGGCAGAACACGCAGTAAGCATCCCGTGCTTAGACGCCGAGCGTATCGGCCAGGTCGCGATATTTCTCTAGATACTCAGGCTGTGAGCGGTAGTTCCCTAAGCCAACGGTATCGAACTCGTCCATGCCGGGACTGGTCACAACGCCCAGCTGCGCGAGCGCCTGGTTGATCGTGCGGATCTGCGGATTGACGACCTTAGATCCTCGATAAACCTGCGCCCACTGCTCCCCGGCGCCACCGAAGTAGTCGGTTAATATGATCGCAAAAACCGGCTCCTGTATCCCGGTGATAGCCGACATCAAGGTGTGAAGGACAGCTTCATAGGGAAAGATCGCGCATTCCACGGAGCCTTCCAGATCGCCCTCAACATTGAGCTGTTTTGCCAGCAGGCGCTATAGTAGTGATCGATGTGGAACATCGTGATCTCGCGCGTCAGGGCGATGCCAAAAAGATCGTAGCGCTCTGCGATCCGCTGGTCGAATGGCCCTTTGATCAGCGCGGCGCAAATTGCATGGCCCATAGTCACTCCAAAAGTAGATATGCTGTGTGAGGGAGCGGTCACGAGTGCGACGCCCGGCGTTGTTGCTCGCGGATCGTTAGGCGTCGCGCTGGGCCGGAAGCCAGCCCTTTTGCAGAACAAACAGCACTCCATCCGAGAGCACCGCCGAAGCTATAAAGAGCAGCAGCGAATCGAACAGCAGAAAGTTGAGCAGCCAGCCGGTGAGGCCACTTGCCGCTCCGCCCGCCTGCATCCACAGCAGCACGCCGATCAGCAGCACCAGTGTTGCGCCGCCCACGCTGCCCAGCGAGCGCTGAATATGGACTTTCGCGGGCAGCGGTGGCTCGTCGGGCGGATACTCTGAGTAGGTAAAGACCCATTCATACCGAATCCCCGTCATGGGATAGCCGGTAGCACGCGCCGCCAGCACATGACCAAGCTGGTGGATAAACTGCGCGATCTCG
>DASWTW010000411.1:0-6415 GCA_036401895.1 Herpetosiphonaceae bacterium
GACCCGCAGCCCGCCGAGCAGCGGCCCGGCCAGCGATCCCGCAGCCGTGGCGCTTTGCAGCAGCCCCAGCGATCGGCCGCGCTGCTCGGGCGGCGCCTCCGCGCTGGCATACGCGGCGGCAGCCTCGACCACGCCGCCACACGCGCCCTGAAACAGACGGCAGAGCAGCAGCTGAAGTGGGCTGCGAGCCAGACTCATCAGGATCATGCTCAGGCCCAGCCCGCACAGCGCCCGCGCGATCATCCACTTGCGACCCCAGCGATCGCCGATCCGGCCCCAGAGCGGCGCGGCCACGCCCAGCATGATCGCGGGAGCCGCCAGCGACAGCCCGGTCCACAGCCAGTCGCCGGGACCGTGAGCGCCGCCGATCTCGGCCAGATACAGCGGCAGCAGCGGCACCAGTACCATCAGCCCGGCCGTCGAGACAAACTGGCCGAGCCAGAGCAGATAAATATTCGAGCGCCAGGCAGTCATGGCTAGCTCACCGCCAGCACAGACCGATCGGCGAGCACGTGCAGCGGATTGCTCGTGCTGCCGTAGCCGCTCGGCATGCTCCCGCCGCCGGTCCCGACGCGCTCTAGCAGCGGCACCAGCAGCAGCTTGGTCGGCCAGGCTGGCGCTTCCAGCAGGACGCGACGGCCCACCGAGCGGGCAGGCTCAGGCAGCAGCGCCAGCGTCGTCGCGATCGATTCGTGGATCGTCTGCCAGCACTGCGCCAGCTCGATGCCGTTGGCTGTCGCGCAGCCATCGGCGATCGCGTGGAGATTGACCTGCACCGCCAGCGTCTGGAAGTAGATCAGCAGATCTTCGGCGGCATCATTGATCAGGCTGTTGGGCGTACCCGGCTTCACCAGGTAGTCGGGATCGGGCAGGCCGGCCGCCAGCAGCCACGGCAGATGCAGCCGCACGGTGTCGTGATCGCGCAGCAGCAGCCCGTCGATCCGCCCGTGGCGCGTCACCAGCACGACGTTCTGGCCGTGCAGCTCGGGCATGATGCCGTACCGGAAGCAGCGCAGCGCCACGTCGATCAGCGTGTGCGCGACCTCGCGGAACAGATCCGTCACCTGCGCTCCGTCGCCGCGCGCCCGCAGCAGATGCTCGACCGCCGGCATTGTTCCTTGCGCGGTCACAACCGAGAGCGCCGCCATCGGCAGCAGCTCGATCGATGGGTCTTGGAGGAGCGCTGCGGGATACGCTCGCAGCAGACAGCCGAGATGTCCGGGCTTGTCGGCGAACGGATCGGCCGCCGGATCGTGGAAGGCCAACCACTGGCGCTCGTCGCAGAGCCAGAGCCGCCGGCCGACCTCAGGATCGAGCGCGATCAGCGCTTCCAGCAGCGATTGGCTGCGCGCGGCGTTGCGCTGATAGCGCGGCGGCAGCACCCGCAGCGCGCCCAGCGCTGAAATGCCCAGCGGCACTTTGACATGCGGCGAGTCGTCACCGAGCGGCACCAGGCTGCGCGCGGAGCTGGTCGCGGCGAAGCTGCCCAGGTTGAGCGCCAGCGGCACACACACGCGATCGCGCAGCTCGGCGGCGTACAACGTCGGCAGCACCTGCGCCATCTGCCAGGGATGCACCGGCAGCGCCACGTAGTCGTCGCCGGCTATGCCCGCAGCCGCATAGCTTGCCCGCAGCCGCTCCCGATCTTCGTCGTCCAGAATTGTCTCGGCGATCGAAAGCTCGGCGCCGCCCTGAATGTGATCGCGGCGCACTGCCAGCCAATCGAGGCCAAATGCAGCATCCGGCAGCGACCCAAACCGGCGAAACTCATCCTCGGACCAGCCGCTCTTGGCCCGCGCCGACGGATGAAACGGCCGATCGCGCAGCGCCGCCAGCCGCTCCCAGTCCAGCAGCGTGGGCCGCGATGTAGCTGCAAGCTGCTGCACAATCTGCGCGCTAGCTTCCAGCAGGATCGTCGTGTGGCTGAGCGCGGCCTCAAGATCCGCCTGAAATCCGTCGAGATTCGGCAGCGCGGCGCGTGCTTGCGGGCTCAAGCTCTCGGCGATCAGCCGCAGCACCTCCAGCGGCCCGACCACGCGCCATGAGCCTGCGGCTGGATCGAGCAGCACAACCGGCGCGCGGCTCAGTCGATACGGCTGGATCGGCGAGTCCTGGCGTGCCCGCAGCAACAGTGCCTGCTCGCCGAGCGGCAAGCTGAGCCAGATCTCACTCTGTTTTATGTCAAACTCATCGCCCGTCAGCGCGTCGATCTGATCGAGCACGACAGCGCGATCGGCAAGTCCAAAGCTATTTTCGTAGAGCAGCGCGTCGATCAGCTCATGCACAATCAATGTTTCGGCGCGCACGTATTCAGTATCTTCGTGATTCATGTCTGCCTTGAGTTTCGAAATAGGCTGTTGAGTTATACAACTGCCGCGTTGAGGGAAGATTCATCGTACTCTCGGGAACGAAGCAGGTTGGAAACCCACTGATCGTTGTAGACCGTGTCCAGATAGCGCTCGCCGCGATCGGGAAACAGTGTGAGCACGCGACACGGCCGTGGCAGTGTCGGGGCCAACTTTTGGATCGCGGCGACCACCGAGCCGGACGAGCCGCCCGCAAAAATGCCCTCGTGGGCCAGCAGGTCTCGGCAGCCACGGACAGACTCGAAGTCGTCGACATAGATCACGTCGTCGATCTCGGCGCGGCTCAGCAGCTCCGGCACACGGCTAGCACCGATGCCCGGCAGCTCACGCGGGCCTTTGGGTCCACCAAAGATCACCGAGCCGGCGGCATCCACCGCGATCACGCGCAGCCGTGGGAAGTTCTGGCGGAGGCGCCGCGCCAGGCCCAGGATCGTGCCGGTGGTGCTGACGGCCGTCACCAGGCAATCGATCGGCCGGTCCAGATCCGCGATAATTTCCTCGCCGGAGCCCGCGTAGTGTGAGCGCCAGTTCAGCTGATTGGCGTACTGGTTGATCCACACGCTGTTGGGAGTGCGCTCAAGCAGCTGTTTGACACGCTGGATGCGGGTCTTGAGATAGCCGCCCTGATCGTCGGGCGTGCGCACCATCTCGATCCGCGCGCCGTAGCGTTTCAGTAGCTCTAGATTGGTTGGCGAGATCTTGGGATCGACGACGGCGGTGAAGGTCAGGCCATAGACGCGTGATACCATTGCCAGCGCAATGCCTAGATTGCCCGATGTGCTCTCGATCAGATGTGTCGCGCCGTTGATGGTGCCGTCGTACAGCCCCTGCTCGACGATAAAGCGCGCCGGACGATCTTTGACGCTGCCGCCCGGATTGAGAAACTCCAGCTTGGCAATGACTTCAAGATCCGCGTACGGAAAGAGTCGTCGCAGTGCAACCAGCGGCGTGCGGCCGACGCAATCGATAACCGACTCGTAAATCATCCGTATCTCCTTGAGGATATAAATGTGATAATCGCTATCATTTCATCCTCTATTCAGGTAATTACTATCAACATGCCGCTATAAAAATATAATTAAATATTGATTCTGTCAAACATTGATTATGATAATAGTTATCAATTGATTCATTCAAGAATGATAATTATTCACATTCGACATAATCGCAATACTTTGATCATTCAATCTTGAACTAACGCAACAAAGCCAGAAAAGCCGCGAAGAATTCCGAGCACACAAAAAGAGCGCAGCCTTAGCTGCGCTTAAGTCCGGGCGATGTTGGGACGGGAATTAGAGAATCAATACGATCGTGCCGGCGACGATCAGGCCACCGCCGAGGATTACCTGCCAGGTCAGCGGCTCGCCGAGGAAAATCGCGGACAGCACGATGATCATCACCAGGCTTGACTTATCGATCGGCGCGACCAGCGAGGCGCTGCCCTCCTGCAAGGCCCGAAAATAGCAGAGCCAGGAAAGCCCGGTCGCAGCGCCCGAGAGCACCAGAAAGAACAGCGTTCGGCGCGAAAGCATCTCGATGCCGGCGGTCTCGCCCCGTGCAAACACAATGCCCCAGGCGATCGCCAGAATCACCACGGTGCGGATCGCGGTCGCCAGGTTCGAGTTCACATCTTTCACGCCGATCTTGGCAAAGATGGTTGTCAGCGCGGCGAAGAACGCCGAGAGTAGAGCGTAAAACCACCAGGATTTGAGCATGGTCATAGCCTTTACAAAGCAATCTCCGCGCTAGCGAACGCGCCAGAAATACAGGCTTTCAAACGAGTCGATGGCGAGCAGCGATCCATCGGCCGAAAAATCGAGGTCATCGGCGCCGAATCGCAGCTCTATCGTTTGCACCAGCGAGCCGTCGCTCACGCGCCACAGCCGCGCATCACGGTCGTCAAGACCTGCGCCGGAAGCCAGCAACGTGCCGTCAGAAGAAAACGCCAGCGCCTGGATGTAGTCGCCGTGACGGCCAAGCGTGCGTGCCAGCGTGCCATCGCTGACCCGCCACAGACCGATCTGATGCTGCGAGTCTTCGGCGGCGATCAGCTGGCCGTCGGGCGAGAAGATCGCGGGTCCGAGCAGCGCTTCGGTGTTGATCGTGCGCACAAGTGTACCATCCTGGACCCGCCACAGATGCAGCGCAGTCACTCTTTCAGCGCCCAGCAGCAGACTCCCGTCGGGGCTGAAGACCAGCGAGTGTACAACATCAGGCGACTCGATAGTGCGCAGCAGCGCGCCGTCCTGCACGCGCCACAGATGGATCACATTCTCTCCTGAGGCCGATGCAAGGACGGTTCCATCGGGAGAGAACACCAGCGCGCGCACATAATCGGTGTGGCCCTGGAGCGTCCGCAGCAACGAGCCATCCGCAACATTCCATAGCCGGATCTTGAGATCTGGAGCCGACGAGGCGAGCATGGCGCTATCGGCGCTGAAACGTACCAGAGTCGCCGATTCGAGATCGAGCCGGTCTTGCGTAGAGCTTGCCTGCGCGATCTCGCTCCTATAATCTCCCAGCGTATAAGCCAGCTTGCGCGCGGGCAGCGCCCAGACTCGGAGCACGCCTTCTCTGTCTGCGGTGGCGGCGAATTTGCCGTTCGGAGCATAGGCGCTATCGTTCAGCGGCTCCGCGTGGTTGATCACGCCGACGCAGCCGGCGAGGCGACGAGTGAGATCCGGCCAGCTGCACGGCGAGAAGGTGTAGGACTGCGTGACGGCTACAAGCGCGATCTCGACGGCGAACACCGCCGCCAGCACTCTCAAGCTCCAGGCCAGATTCAGCTCCCTGATCAGCAGCGGCGATCTTAGCCAGCCCGAGGTCGGCGGGCGATAAGCAGGCAACATATGGTATCGAAGATCCGCGACCACAGCGCCCACCAGTCCACCGAGTACCAGTAGCATAACAAACCCGAGCGCACCGCCGATATACCTACCTAAGCCTATTACCGCGAAGATCCCCAGCGCCACTGCCAGACGCAACGCCAGATCCATATGAATTTGCCGTGCTGTGCCTTCGACATTGCGCCGAGCGGTGATCAGTGCCAGGAGTCCGATTGCAGCACCGCCGATGATGCCGAGCAGCCAGAAGGCCCCAGAGGCAGTCTCTGCCATCCAGTAGAACAAAGCCATCAGCAGGGCAACACCGACGGCAAATGTGGGAATAAAAACGCGTACAAATAGGTGCATGGATTAATCCTCGACGGATTGATTGGTAGCCAGGGGTTTGTAGAGCGTGACATAGGTCGGCGCGGAGTAGCCGGCGTGAGTGCCGTAGCGCAGAACACGATAGCCCAGCCGCTCGTAGGCGGCGCGCAGCTCCGCCAGCTGGAGCCGCACCGACAGCTCAACCCATTGCAGCCCGGCGGCGCGTGCGCGCTCTTCGACCGCCGCGATCAAGCTGCGGCCGATGCCGTGACCACGATAGGCGGGTAGCACCGCCAGGCGCGCAAAATACATATGATCCGCTTTTGGAAAATACAGCACACAGCCAACCAGATCCTGCTCGGCAGTCGCGACGAGCGCGCTGCCACTGGCCAGCTCCTGGCGCGTGGACTCGACGGTTCGGCGCTGAGCGCTCGACGGCGGATCGAGACGATCCTCGTACTCGGCAAAAGCGGCACGAATAACCTCGACCATCGACGGAAGATCGGCGTCGGTGGCCGCGCGTATTTGGAACATGGAAAAGCTCCTGGGTGGCAGAGAGCGCACTCAGGTATTATAAATCAACAAGGAAGGCGCGGGTCCTGGTATGGCTGGTACTTTGGGGAGGATAGCAGCAAACCAGCACCGAGCTGATGCTGGTTTAAGATCAGTTAGCGCGCTGTGCCGACGGGCGCTACTTCGGCAAAAGCTGCTCGCGCGCCCAGACGATCGCCTCGGTTCGTGAGCGCACATCGATCTTCATGTAGATGCGGCTCAGATGATTGCGGACTGTCTGCTCGGCCAGGCTCAGCGTGCTGGCGATGCCGGCGTTGTCCCAGCCCTCGGCCAGCAGATCCAGAATCTGGCGCTCACGTGCCGTCAGCAGCTGCTCGGGCGCACGAA
>DASWTW010000412.1:0-4880 GCA_036401895.1 Herpetosiphonaceae bacterium
CCAGTGCCGCCCAGATCTTTGGCGAGCAGCTGATTGCGGTCATCTTAACCGGGACTGGCTCGGACGGCGCGCTCGGTGCGCAGGCCGTCAAGCACGCCGGCGGCACGGTCGTGATTCAAAACCCGGCGACGGCGGCGTATCCCGGCATGCCGATGTCCCTCGCGCCGCAGACGGTCGATATTGTGGCTGATCTGCCGGAGATCGGACGCATCTTGCAGGATCTCCTGTCCGGCATCGCGGTACCGCCACACCCGGAGCAAGCGCCAGAGCTACAGGCGTTTTTGGAGCAGGTACGCGCGCGCAGTGGCATTGATTTTCGCGCCTATAAAGCCGCGACCATTCACCGTCGGCTCCAACGTCGGTTTGTCGCGACCGACTGCGCCGATCTCACCAGCTACACGGCCTATCTCGCGGATCATCCTGACGAGTATGGGCGGCTGGTCAGCACCTTCCTGATCAAGGTAACCGAGTTTATGCGCGATCCAGAGCTTTTCGACCTGCTGCGTACCGAGATCCTGGTCAACCTTGTCGCCGCCAACCGGACCCGCAACCACGAGCTGCGCATCTGGTCGGCTGGCTGCGCGACCGGTGAAGAAGCCTATTCGCTGGCGATTCTGGTGTGCGAGGTGTTGGGCGAGGAGCTGGGCCGCTTCAATGTCAAGATCTTCGCCACTGACCTCGACGCCGATGCGATCGCGGTGGCCCGGCGTGGCGTGTACCCAGCTGCGGCCTTGACCGGCCTGGCCGACCAGCTGATCGATCGGTATTTCAGCAGCAGCGGCGACGGCTATGCCGTCAAGAAACAGGTGCGGAGTCTGGTTGTCTTTGGCGAGCACGATCTTGGCCGGGGCGCGCCGTTTCCCCGCATCGATCTGGTGCTGTGCCGCAATGTGTTGATCTACTTCACCACCGCGCTCCAACAGCGCGCGGTGCAGCTCTTTGCCTTCGCGCTCCACGAGGACGGCTACCTGGTGCTGGGCAAAACCGAGACGGTCAGCCCGCTCAGCCAGTTCTTTACCATCCAGCATGCGCAGCACAAAATCTACCGCCGCCACGGAGAACGCCTGCTCGATCCGCCGGTGTCCACCGGTGGCACGGCCCTGACGACCCAGCGCACGGAGCAGCGCCAGCAGACCGCGCGCCAGCTGTTCCAAACGCAGCAGGACTTACGCCACTCGCGGGGTGCGCAGGAGAATCTGCTGCTGACCTTGCCCGTCGGCGTGGTGGTGGTGGACCAGCGCTATGATATTCAGGTGATCAACAGCGCCGCGCGCCGCCTGTTGGGCATCCACACCTCGGCGCTGGGCGAGGATGTTGTGCATCTGGCGCAGCATGTGCCCCATCGCCCACTGCGCACGGCGATCGACCACGCGATTCGTGACACGGTTACGACGACCCTGGACGAGGTTGAGCTTCCGCAAGTGACAACCGGGGAGCCGCAGTTCCTTCAGATCACCTGCTATCCGCACACGCCCGCCGACGAGCGCGCACCCCGATCGGCGCTGATTCTGGTTACGGACATCACCGAGGCCGTCCAGGCGCGCCGGGAGGTCGAGCACTCCCGCGTTCAGCAGGCGGCGCTGGCGGCCCAACTGGCGCAGTCGGTTGCCGATCTTCAGCGCGCGAACGCCGATCTGGCCCGTCGCAACGACGAGCTTCAGCAGAGCACTGCCGCGCAGGAGCGGGCTCGGCAGGCGGCCGAGGCGGTCGCCGCGCGCCACGCCCAGCAGATCACCGAGATCTCACGCCGCCACAGCCAGCAGCTGGAGCATGTGGTCGCGTCGAATCGGGCGCTGCTGGCGGCGAATGAGGATCTGACCCGCATGAATGCCGAGCTGCTCGCGACCCATGACGAGGTGCTGTTGAGCAACGAGGACGCGCAGGCGGCGCTTGAGGAAGTGGAAACGCTCAACGAGGAGATGCAAGCGACCAATGAGGAGCTGGAAACGCTCAACGAAGAGCTTCAGGCGACGATCGAGGAGTTGCATACGTCGAACGCGGATCTGGCAGCCCGTGGTGATGAGCTGCACGATCTCACCGTCTCGCTGGAGCGCCAGCACCAGCAGAGTGAACGCGAGCGGGCACACTTAGCGGCGATCCTGGCCAGTATGGCCGATGCGGTCCTCGTCACGAACGCGGCCGGCGAGCGGGTGGTCACGAATGCTGCCTATACCGAGCTCTTCGGCGGCGGTGCGGTGATCCTGGCCGATGAAGCCGGCCAGCCCTTGCCCGCAGAGACGACCCCGCAGGCCCGCGCGGCACAGGGCGAAACGTTCAGCATGACGTGTACCTTCAGGATGGCCGACGGAAGTCGCCGCTGGTGCGAGGCGATCGGGCAGCCGGTGCGTGGTCCCGATGACCAGCACTGGGGCGTGGTGGTGATTCGCGACATCACCGAGCGCAGTCTGCGCCGCATGCAGGAAGAGTTTCTGGCGCTGGCCAACCACGAGCTCCGTGCGCCGCTGGCGGTGCTTCAGGGCTACCTCCACCTGCTGATCAAAGATCTCGGCGGGGAGCCCACGCAGGAGCGCCCGCTGCGCTACACCGCCGCCCTGCAAACCGAGATCGAGCGGATGACACGCCTGGTCAACGATCTCCGCGATGTCACACGCTTACACAGCGGCAAGTTCCGCCTGGAGGTCGCGCCCGTGCAGCTAGCAACGCTCGTGCAGCAGACGGTGGAGATCGGGCGGATCGTGCTGCCCCACCTCACGATTGCGCTGGACGCCGACGATGCCCAGAACTGCATCACCGGCGATGCGCAGCGGCTCCAGCAAGTGCTGCTCAATCTGTTCACCAACGCCGGCACCCATGCCGCTGGAAGTACCCGCATCGACGTGCGGCTCCGGCGGGTCGATGGCATGGCCGAGCTGGTGGTCCAGGATGACGGAGCCGGCATTGCCGCCGAACACCTTTCTGACCTGTTTTCCCGCTTTTATCAAGTGTCCCACACGCCGTACGCCGGACAAGGACTTGGCCTGGGGTTGTATATTTGCCAGCAGATTGTCGTGGCGCATGGTGGCACCATTACCGTGACCTCGGTCGAGGATGAAGGCACGACATTTACGATCCAGATCCCGCTGAACGCTGGCAGAACGCAGTAGCACATACCACACCCTGTGCGACACGAACTTCGTCACTCTGCCGTGCGTACCTTGACAGGGTATGTGCAAAGTCGATGACCAGGAATTACCGCCGTTGAAGCGCCTGATGCATCAAGGCACGAGCCAACCGATATTGAAATTCACGTTGCACTTTGGCTAAGTTGGTGGCCCCATGCTCGGCAACAATCCCGATAACCGCATTATTCAACGTCGCCAACACGTGCGGCGCAGTTCCCCGGCGCATCCGTGAACTATCTTCATGCCACGTGACATCCCGCCGGTAGTGCAATCCGTTTTCAATCCCCCATTCCGCCCGTGCGATGTACAACAGCCGCTCCGCATGCGCCACGGTCGCAGGCAGGCTTGTCACCCCATACCGCACCTCGCGCGTGGTTTTGCCCCGTCGCCTGGTGACGATGCGCTCCAATTTGAAGACCGGTTTGAGATACGGCCAGCGGGTGTAGTCTTTGAGCAGACTACTGACGGTGATCACGCGTTCTTCCAAACGTCCGTGCCCACTATCTATGCTGCGTGCGGTGCGGAAGTTCATGGGAATCACACTACATCCCGCATCGACGACCTCAGGCCCAAATAACAAGACCAGATCCGCATATAAGCCCGGTTGATTCTCCTTGACCATCCAGAGATCATCCCCACCTGTCTCAACGATTTGGATGCTGAGCGCCCACTGGGCTTGCATGGCGTCTCCCGTCACGACCATGCCGGTCACATCGAGTTGGGCCATGAGTGCGGGCACAGCAACAATCTCGTTTGTCTGCTCGGCAACCGCGAGTTGCGCGAGGACAATGCCCTGTTCTGGTAAGTAGGCCGCGACCATATGCACGCCTTTGGTTTGTCCCGCTGGAATGGTCCCGCGCAGCGTTTTACCATCCACTGCCAGAATGATGCTGCCCCGCGCTGGCACCTCGGCCGTATGCTGCACTTCTTGAAAAAAGTCGCTCAGTACCTGCTCTAAAGCGCATGGGTCGACCGCCGTGCGAAAATACGGCCCCAGGTCCGGGCATGCGGCATCGTCGGACGGGCGAGGCCAAACATCTGGGCTAAGTCAGGAGCGCGCAACCATGCCCAATCTGCCAGGGCTTCCACGCGACTGGCACCGGACAATTTGGCAAGCACCGCAATGGTGAGCATGGCGGCAAGGGGATAGCGGACGCCGCGTGGATCACGTTGATCGACGAGCGCTTGAAGTCGGTCACGTAAGGTTTGGAGCCGAAAGGCGAAGGGAACATCGGTTGGTACAGTGATCGCAACCGGAAGTATGGTAGAGTACAAGCGGCACCTGCTTGGTTGTGCTTGGATTGTTGCCACCACCAGCATACCAAAAAGGTGCTCTCCGTTTCTTGCCTGCTGTGCCACTCCTGACTTTGCACATACCCTGCGTACCGTGAGCACAAGCATTGATTCTTTCCTCTATAAGTGCTATAGTGCTAGCACTAAGTATAGGAGGAGAGAGCTTGATCGTTTGCTTCAGACTGTAGAGCACGTCTGCCTCTGCAGCATTTGGCGAACGGATCAGGTTGAACACAGCGAGCGCTCCTCCTCCGGTGGTGGATCGAGCGGCTCGGTGTTCCCTCCGGTAAAGGACGAATCATGATCAACTTTCTTGTATGGCTGCTTGTTGGCGGGATCATCGGCTGGATTGCCAGCATGATGATGCGGACCGACGCCCAGCAAGGCCTGCTGCTCAATATTGTGGTTGGCATCATCGGTGCCTTCCTGGGTGGCTTTCTTATCCGTATCCTGGGGATCGGCGGG
>DASWTW010000413.1:0-36355 GCA_036401895.1 Herpetosiphonaceae bacterium
TCGACGATGGACTATATGTTGTTGAAGATCCAGGATACAGTCAAGATCAATGGAGAGACCAACCTCTCCGGCTTTACGAACTGTATCGAGGTGATGTCCTTCAGCCACGGCGTTTCCAATCCGATCCAGACCTCGACCAGCAACACCGGCCGCACGGTTGGCCGTCCGCAGATGCAGGAGCTGACGATCAGCAAGGTGCTGGATGCGACCACGCCGCACTTGAACTTCCACTGCGCCAAAGGCACCAACCTCGGCAAGACCGAGCTGCATCTGGTACGGCAGGACGGCTCGTCGGATGGCGACAGCAAGAACGCCTTCGCCTACATGGTCTATGAGCTGACGGAGACCATGATCTCGTCGGTCATAGTCGGCGGCGGCGGCGGCCAGCCCATGGAGACCGTCTCGCTGAACTTCAGCCAGATGACCTGGACCTACAAGCCGCAGGAGACCAAGACCGGCGCCAAGGGCAACGTGACCCACTCCTGGGATCAGGCCAAGAACACCGGCAGCTAGGAGTAGGTGTCATGAGCGATCCGGATCGGCGGGAAGATGTCGTCGCGCCACTCTTCGATCGGCTGCGCACAACCAAATCGGCGGCGGAGCCTCAGCCGCTGACGACGTTGAGCCGGCGCGAGCTACACGAGTCGATCCGGCGGGAGCTGAGCGGGCTGCTGAATGTACGCAGCCCGCTGTCGGCCGATCGCTACTGTAGCCAGCCGCTGACGGTGCTGGACTACGGGATTCCCGATCTCACGGCGCTGTCCACGCGCAACGGCGACGACGCCAAACGGCTAAGTCGCTTTGTGGCACGGGCGATCGCGGCGTTCGAGCCCCGGCTGGAGGCGGTCGAGGTCACGGTCACGCCGCTCGACGATCAGTCAGAGCTGCTGCTGACCTGCAAGGGGCGGCTGGCCGGCGATCGGCTGGACGAGGCGCTGTATTTGACGGTGGTGATTCCGAGCCACGGCGGCACTGGGCAGGTGCTCCATGTCGAGCTGCCGCCGGAGCTTTAAGAACAGATAAACAAAAGAACCAAAGAACAAATGAACAAAGCCTCAATAGCATTACGTTGCGCTGCCTCGGTTCTAGGTTCTGGGTTCTAGGTTCTTCAAGGTGAGGATATGAGCGGGAGTCGCGAGGATCAGTTGCTAAAGTACTACATGCGTGAGCTGGCGTATCTGCGCGCGATGGGCGCGGAGTTTGCCGAGCAGCATCCCGCTGTCGCCGGGCGGCTGGATCTCGGCGAGCACCAGAGCAGCGATCCGCATGTCGAGCGGCTGCTGGAGTCGTTTGCGTTTCTCACGGGCCGCCTGCAATATCAGATCGACAGCGAGTTTCCCGAGATTCCCTCCGCGCTGCTGGATGTGCTCTACCCGCAGCTTCAAGCCCCGATCCCGTCGATGTCGATCGCGCAGTTCGAGGTCGAGCCGAGCCAGGGCCAGCTGACGGCGGGCTTCAACATCGCGCGGCACACGCCGCTGTTGGCCAGGACGCATGACGGCCAGACCTGCTGGTTTCGCACGTGCTACCCGCTGACGCTGTGGCCGCTGGAAGTGACGGATGCGCGGCTGAATCTGTCGGCGCCCACAGGTCCTGTTCTGCGGCTACGGCTGGCTGCCGGCCCTGGCGTCGATCTGGCCACCCTGGAGTTGGACCGGCTGCGCTTCCATATGCGCGGCAATCAGCAGTTGGTCGCCGTGCTCTACGATCTGCTGTTTGGCTACGCCGACGCGGCCTATCTCGTGCCCGCCGACGAGAGTGCCGCACAGCAGGACGAGCTTCCTCTCAGCGCGGCGTGGCGGCTGCCCGCAGGCTCGCTGCGGCCGGTCGGGCTGGGGCCGGACGAGGCGGTGCTGCCGTATCCCGGTCACGCGCATCCAGCCTACCGCCTGCTGCAAGAATATTTCGCCTTTCCCAAGAAATTTCATTTTTTCGAGATCGGCGGATTGGATCTGACGACGCTCGGCCCAGGGGTCGACACCTTCGAGATCGTGATCGCCTGCCGCAAAGAAACGCGCGCCGAGCTGCCCGCGCTGGAGCAGGTCCGCGATCTGATCCGGCGCGAAACCTTTAGCCTGGGCTGCACGCCGGTGATCAATCTTTTCAAACAGACGCTGGAGCCGGTGCGCCTGGATCATACGCAGTCGGAGTATCCGCTGATACCGGAGCTCCAGCGCCAGAGCACGATCGAAGTCCACTCGATCGAGCGGGTGGTTGCGGTGTCGGAGCAGGGCTCGGAGATGCGCACGCTCGCGCCGCTCTACGGGCTGGATCACACGACGCTGCGCCGCAATCAAAAGGCGTTCTGGCACGCCAGGCGGCTGCCCTACCGCAACGGCGCGCTGCCCGGCACCGAGATGATGCTGGCTTTCAAAGATCTGATGTTCAGCCCGCAGACGCCGGCCGCGCAGACGGTGTATGTTCACGCGCTGTGTACCAACCGCAATCTGGCCGAGCAGCTGGTGCCCGGCACGCGGCTACAGTTCGAGCAGGCCGCGCCGCTGCGCAGAATCACCTGTCTCGATAAGCCGACTGCGCAGGTCACGCCGCCATTGCGCGGCGGCAGCCTGTGGCGGCTGGTCTCGCAGCTGTCGCTCAACCACCTGTCGCTGAGCGATCCGGTGCAGTTCGTCGTGGCCCGGCAGCATCGCGTCGATCTCAATAATCGCCGGTTCTCGCCTGAGCTGCGCGCGATCTTTGGCGATCATGGCCTGCGTCTCTCGTCTAACGTGCTGGTGAGCGAGCAGAGCGCCGCCGATGCCCAGGCGGCTCAGGTTTGGACGATCCAGGATCAGACCCACGGCAAGACCTACACGATCGTCGAGGAGGGGCAGCAGCTCGCGGTCACGACCAACGCCGAGGCGCTGCACGCGCTGCGTGAGATCCTCACGCTGTACAGCGTGGTCGACGATCCGGTTCGGCAGCGGCAGATCCAGGGCATCGTCGATCTGGCGTGCCGGCGGGTGATGCGGCGCATCGGCGGCGACGGCTGGGGCGGCTTCGGGCGCGGCATCGAGATCACGCTGACCTTCGACCAGACGCTGTATCAGAACGAGAGCGCGCTGCTGCTGGCGACGGTGCTGAATCAATTTTTCTCGCTGTATGTCGGCGCGAATATGTTTACCCGGCTGGTCGCGCGGCGGCAGGCGAGCAAAGGAATCTGGAAACGATGGGAACCGCTGGCTGGTGGTCAGATAGTGCTCTAGAAGATGCGCTGAGCAGCGACGGGCCGCGCTTCGATTTTTATCAGGCGGTCAGTCTGCTTGAGCTGCTCAACCCCGAGGCTACGCCGGTCGGCGATGGCATTCGGCCGGATCGTGAGGCGGTGCGCTTTCAGTCGACGGTTGAGCAAGCGTTCACCGGCACTGACATTGCCTCGGTGGAGCCCGCCGCCGACGACAGCGGCCAGGCGCTGATGCGCGTCAACTTCATGGGCCTGGCCGGCGCGCTGGGGCCGCTGCCCGCGCCGTACACGCGCATGGTGCTCAGCCGCCTGCAAGACGGCGATACCGTCACGCGGGATTTTTTGGACATCTTCAATCACCGGCTGATCTCGCTGATGTACCGCGTGCGCAAAACGCATCGTGTCGGCTTCGGTGGAGCAGCGCCGGACGACGATCGCGTGGCCGGGTTTTTGTATGCGCTGCTCGGTCTCGGCACCGACGGCCTGCGCGATCGTCAGGCGATCCCGGATGCGGTGCTGCTGCGCTACGCCGGGTTGCTGGCACAGCAGCCGCGATCGGCGGCGGGCCTGCAAGCGCTGCTGGCCGACTACTTCAAAGTCGGCGTTGAGGTGCGCCAGTTTCGCGGCCACTGGATGCCGCTCGACGAGGACCAGTGGACGGCGATCGGCGTGAGCGGGCGCAACCAGGGACTTGGTCGCGGCGCGCTGCTCGGCCAGCGGATCTACGACGTGCAGGGCAAGCTGGAGATTCAGCTCGGCCCGCTGGATCTGCGCGAGTACCTAGATTTTCTGCCGGTCGGACAGGGCTTTCGCAGCCTGAGCGAGCTGGCGCGCTTTTATCTTCAGGAGACGATCGACTTTGAGCTGCGGCTGACGCTGAAAGCCGAGCAGGTTTCAGCGTTCAGCCTGGGCAGCGGTGAGAGTGCGCGCCTCGGCTGGACGACGTTTCTCAAGACGCAGCCGGCGCGCGCGGATGCGGCGGTGGGAGTGCGGATGGATGTTTGAGTTGACGGCAATGAATCGGTATTGGGCTCAGCGAGAGCCTGTGCGAAACAGCTGAAGCTGCACGCTTCACATGGAGAATAACCATGGATGAGATTATCGTATACTATGGCTGGGGCCAGACTGCAAAATTCATGAGCTGGAGCCCGAATAGGCGATCAGACACGCTTGTGCTATGGGCGCACGGAATGCAGCACCACACCTACTTTGCGCCTGTCGGCGCTACTTCCCTTCCTCCGGCCAACTACGCTTTCACAATTCCGTTCGACAGTGCGCTCTATAACCCTGGATTTACAAATCCAGCAAATTGGCCCAAGCTGCGGTTGTATGTGAACCGGTTTTTGAGAGCAAAGAACCAGTTCAGAAGTGCTACGCCGCGTCATTATATTTATCCGTTTATTATTCCAGACGACAATATTGTTGCTGCTTTGGATGATCTGGCAGAGCACAACCTTTGCGAGATCTTATATTTCACTGGCCTGGCTACCCTGGGTAACCCTGTCGACTATATCACGTTCGAGCAGCTTCTACGGGCGCAAGTGCCGCATGAAGGGATGACCTTTGCGCAACGCTACTCATCATTCCTTTTGCTGACCTGTCGATCGAACGCCAATCGCGGGATTGGAATGGGTGGAGCACCGCCGACAAGCCCGAATGGACTGTATCGAGCTGACCACAATCGGGTGATCTACATCCCCTGATGACCTCCGGGTGGAAACGGACCATTCATCTATGCCTTCGATGCGGATCATCAGCTGGAATAGCCGGGGCGAAACGTATGGCAAAGGCCAGGAGCTGCAACAGGCGCAGGCCTGGCTGGCGGCCAACTACGCCGGCAATAATCCCGATGTGGACGCCTTTGTGATTCAGGAAGCGCAGAACGCGGCCGGTGGTCCTGTCCGCATCATGATGAACACCGACCCGGCAAACGGCGTCACGCTGGTCTCGCTGGGCGCGAACATCAACCGGCCGCCCGACCATACGACGGAGCTGGTCACCGGCGGCGGAGACGGCTATCTCTGCTGCACCCATACCAACGTCACGATCAACACACATCTCGCGCTCTGGAACTATGGGGCCGACGCAACGCTGACCGGCTGGATCAACAGCCTCAATATGACGCAGCGCGGCGCAATGATGGCGGCGCGGGCGCAGCGGCCACCGGCCTACACAGAATTGACCGTCGGCGGCACTCCGGTTTTTCTGATCACCTGGCACGCGCCGCTGGGTGTTTCCGGGCTTGGCGCTGAAACCATGCCCGGCGGCGGGCTGATCGACGCCTATCTGGTCCTGGAGCAGAGCAATCTGTTGACCCAGGCGCAAACCTACGCTGGCGCTAACGGCGTGGTGATCATTGCGGCAGATCTGAACACGACCGAGAACGGGCTGAAGAAAAAATACTGGGGCCTCTACAAGCCGCTGCGCAATTTTAGGGGCCTCGGCAATCGCCTGGATCATATTCTGGCCTGGAAGCCCGGCGGCGGCAACGTCGTTGTCGATCAAGGCCATAACTCGGTGACGTCAAGCGATCACCAGATGATCTCGGCGCGCGTGACATGGTAGCCGTCTGAAGCCGATTTTCGAAGGTCAGGGCTGAGCCAGGCCAAATGGAGCCGGCGCCTCTGGACTCGCGTTGATCTCGTTGGCCGGGCGAACGTTTCATACTGTGTGTAATCTTCCACAGCAATCCAGCAACACTCTATTTGTGCTCCGCTCAGCTTGCCGCAGCGCGCAGGAAAGGTAGCGATTCGATGGCCTCAAGTGTGACAGCCTACCAGGGAGTGATCAATCCAGGGTGGATCACTGAGCTTGATACTATCGTGCAGGCGGCGGACAACAGCGGCGGGCAAAGCACCTTTAAGTTTGATACCTCGCGCTTCGAGGGTGGGATCGGCCCAAAAAGCACGCAGAGCACCTATGCGGTCGGCGGTAGCTATTTTGAGCGCACCGTGCCGAACGGTGGGCCAACGCTCAAGCTCATCGGGCCGAGCGCATCGGTCGGATCGCAGCAATATCATCAAAGCGTCAGCTCATCCGAGTGGCTGGGCAACCGATCCAGCGGCCTGCACGGCGAAATGTATCTGATCTGTGAAAAAGGCACCGATATTCAGTGGACCTACGCGACCCAGGATAACTGCCTGTTTTGTCACGGCTATCTGCATATGCATCATATTCAGCACCAGGCTCTGCGTACCAATCCCTGGCCGCAGATGTGGCGGCATCCGCAGGGAATGTTCAATCTCCAGCAGGGCACGTCGGTGCTGGGTAAGGTCGTGAAGATCGACTTCAAAGGCGACATCAAGTACTACCAGATTAGCTAACCGCCCCGTCACAAGGCTTATTATCATGCCCTACACTCAGGCTAACAGCTATCTTTCCGTTTCCACGCCGCTGGGCAAGGATAAGCTCCTGCTCAAAATGCTGCACGGCACGGAAACGATCTCCGGTTTGTTTCACTACACGCTGGAGATGGTCTCGGAGGACAAGAACCTGAGCTTTGACAGCATCGTGGGCAAGAGCGCAACGGTGAGCCTGGCGATGGGCAACGACAGCACGCGCTACATCAACGGTGTCGTCGGGCGCTTCTACCAGGCGGGCACGGACGGTCAGTTCACCACCTACTACGCCGAGCTGTATCCCTGGCTGTGGCTGCTCACGCTGACCTCCGACAGCCGGATCTTTCAGGCCAAGAGCGCGCCTGAGATTATCACGGCGGTCTTCGACGAGCTGGGCTTTAGCGACTACAAAAAATCGCTTTCGAAAACCTACACCGCCCGCGACTACTGCGTGCAATACCAGGAGACGGCCTTTCAGTTCGTGTCGCGGCTGATGGAGGACGAGGGCATCTCGTACTTCTTCGAGCATAGCGACGGCACGCATACGCTGGTGCTGGCCGACGACGCCGACGCCTTCGCGGCCTGTCCCGGCCTCAGCGGCGCGATCCGCTACCAGTCGTCGCTGGCGGGCGATACCACCGCTGACGCGATCACACAGTGTACCTTTGAGCGGCAGGTCACGCCCACGAAGTACGCCGTGGACGATTTCAACTTCGAAACGCCGAGCAACGACCTGCTGTCGAGCCAGGCGAGCGGCAGCGGCAACCTGGCGCTGTACGAGTATCCGGCCGGTTTTACCGCCACAGGCGCGGGCAGCACCAAGGCCAAGCTGCGATTGGGCAGCCTCCAGGTGCCGAAAACTCTGCTGCGCGGCCAGAGCTTCAGTCCGGCTTTCACGCCCGGCCATACGTTTACGCTGGTCGGTCATGATCGCGACGAGGCCAACGCCAAGTACGTGCTGTGGCGCGTCTCGCACAGCGCCACGACCAACGGCTACACCAATAGCTTCGAGGCATTTCCCGCTAGCGTGCCGTTTTATCCGCAGCACCAGACGCCGCGCCCGGTGATTCCCGGCACGCAGACCGCGATCGTGGTGGGGCCGTCGGGCGAGGAGATTTTGACCGACAGCTATGGCCGCGTCAAGGTGCAGTTCCACTGGGATCGGCTGGGCAAAAGCGACGAGAACAGCTCGTGCTGGATTCGGGTTGCGCAGGGCTGGGCCGGCAAAAGCTGGGGCAGTATCTTTATCCCGCGCATCGGCCAGGAGGTTGTGGTGAGCTTCCTCAACGGCGATCCCGACCGCCCGCTGATCACCGGCTGTGTGTATAACGCCGAGCAGACCGTGCCCTACGCGCTGCCGGGAGCGCAGACCCAGAGCACGATCAAAAGCAATACCACCAAAGGCGGCAGCGGCTCCAACGAGATTCGCTTCGAGGATCTGAAAGACTCCGAGGAGCTGTATATGCACGCCCAGAAGGATCTGAATATCCAGGTCGAAAAAGGCAATCGCGCGACGACGCTGGTGGAGGGCAACGATACGCTGAGCATCGCGAAAGGCAATCGCACAGTCGAGATCAAGACCGGCGATGAGACGCACAGCGTCAAGGGCAAGCGCGGCCTCACGATCACCGGCGACGAGACGCATACCAACGAGGCGAACTTTACCCAGAAGGTCAGCGGCAGCTTCACGCTCAACGTGGACGGCGACCTCACGATCGATGTGACGGGCTCGGTGACGATCAAGACCGGGCAATCCCTGAGCACCAAGGCCGGGATGAACATCGAGAACAAGGCCGACATGAACATCGAAAACAAGGCCGGGATGAATCTCACCAACAAGGCCGAGATGTCGCTGACCAGCGAGGCCGGCTTGAGCATGACCAACAAGGGCGGCGCGACGCACACCGTCGAGAGCGGCGGCATTCTGACAGTCAAGGGCGCGCTGGTCAAAATGAACTAACGGAAGAACCTAGAACCTAGAACTAAGAACCTAGAAGTACCGACCGGACTCCCCTCGCCTACCGCAACCGACGCAGAAGCCGGCGGAGGTTCGGGGAAGGGGCTGGGGGGTGAGGGCCCGAACCTAGAACAGTAGAGCGGCGAGCGATTTGTTCCTTTGTTCGTTTGTTTCTTTGTTCTCTCCAAGGAGATTGAACCATGGGAATGCAGGTTTGTATGGGCGCGACGCTTCAGTGCAGCTTTGGCGTAGCGCCGAGCACGCTGGTCGTGCTGCCGCAGAACGCGGTGCTGACGACGACGCCGGCGGCGAACATCATGGACAATAAGCCGATCGCCAACGTGCCGCCCTTCGGCATGTGCCAGTCGGTGGCGAATCCTGCGGTCGCGGCGGCCACTGCGGCGGCGATGGGCGCCCTCACGCCGATGCCCTGCATGCCGCTGCTGACCGCGCCCTGGATCGTCGGCTCGCCCACGGTGCTGCTGGCTAACATGCCCACGCTCAGCAGCGACTCCAAGCTGATCTGTGCCTACGGCGGCGTGATCCAGATCGTCAATCCGGGCCAGGTCACGGTTCAGCTCGGCTAAGCGAAGGAACGAACGATGGTGCAGCCAGCCGCCCAGACACGGAACAGCCCGACCAGCGACGGCATTGTGCGCAGCTACGACGCGCAGGGCTGGCTGCTGCGCAGCGTGAGCTACCGCGAGGGCCTGCGCGACGGCGCGGAGCTGCTGTTTGCCGCGCCCGGCGGAACGCTCTTCACGCTGCCACTGTCGCTGATGGCCGACCTTCAGCGCGGCGAGGTTTCTCAAGATCTGCGCTGGTTCTTCCTGGCCCAGGAGATCGCGCTGGCAGCCGATGCGCTCGTAACGATCGTCGAGCCGGAGCGTGAGTATTTACTTACGCAGATCGGCCAGAGCTACACGATCCGCGTCGCCGATGGGGTGCTGGCGGTCGCGCCGGGCCGTCTGCTGCGATCCATCCAGGTCGAGCGCGATCAGGTGATGCTGCGCACGCACTATAAAGGCGGCAGGCTTGAGGGCGAGCGCGTGATCTATGCTCCGCCGGGCGAGCCGCTCTTCACGCTGGCGCCGGATTTCCAGGCCGCGCTCGATGGCGGCGAT
Organism: Herpetosiphonaceae bacterium; assembly: GCA_036401895.1. Classification (GTDB taxonomy): domain Bacteria; phylum Chloroflexota; class Chloroflexia; order Chloroflexales; family Kallotenuaceae; genus LB3-1. The sequence continues at coordinate 9,604 of DASWTW010000413.1, forward strand.
GTCAAGCGGCTTCAGCCTGCGTTCTGGCAGCACCGCTACCCGCTGGCCGCCGACGCGCTGGTCACGCTTGAGCTGAGCGATCGCGAGTGGCGGATCATGCAGTCGGAGCAGATGTTCAGCGTGTTGCGTACCGGCGATGGTTTTACGGTCTATCCCGGCCGGGTTGCCTGGCGCGCGATCTTTGCCGCCGGCCAGCTGATCGAAACCGCCGACTACCAGGTTGGACGGCTGGATGGCACGGTCACGATCTACGGTCCGCCAGGCCCGGAGCTGTTCAGCCTCGATTCGGCGCTGCGTGCCGCGCTCGATCTCGGCCAGATTGGCGCGCTCGCGCCGGTGTTTGGGCAGCACGGCCATGCGTTGGCCCAGGACGCGCTCCTGATCACGGTGCTCGACGGCGGCGAGTGGCTCGTCGAGCAAGCCGGGCAGAGCTACACCATTCAGCGCGGCGTGGATCGGCTGGCGGTGCTGCGTGGCCGCGTGCTCAGCCGCAGCGGCTACCGGAGCGGCAAGCTCGACGGCATGACCGCGCTCTACGACGAGCAGGGCTGTCTGGCGCAGCAGATCAGCTACGGGAACGGGCAGCTTCACGGCCCGCTGACGACGTATGCCGCCGGCTTAAAGCAAACGCTGGTCACGTTTGAGCGCGGCAAGAAGCACGGCCCGATGATCGCCTATGACCCGCAGGGCCGCCCGGCGATGATCAGCCACTACCAGCGCGATCTGCTGGACGGCGAGCTGCGCCTGTACAAGCAGGGCAGCCTGCAAGCGGTCGTAACCTACCGTGGCGGCGTGCAGCACGGCCAATCGATCGCCTATCATCCCGGTGGCCAGGAGAGTCTGGTGGCGCAGTATGCCAACAATCTGCTCGACGGCGAAAGCGTGCTCTATACCGAGACGGGACAGGTGGCGAAAACATCTCAGTACCGAGAGGGCAGGCTCGAAGGCGCCGTGATCGAGTATTATCCTTCCGGGACCGTCCGCACGCACGCCACCTACCACGACGATAAGCTTGAAGGCATCGCCTACCTGTACGACGATCAGGGCCGTCTCCAAGAAAAAACGCACTACCGGAACGGCGAGCCGGTCGGCAAGCCGGAGCGCCGCTCGTGGCGGCAGACACTCATGCAAAGGTAAATCGCAGATGGACTATAGCTCGCGCCACAAGGTGATCTGGAGCGAGGGGCTGCTGATCGGGCCGCATCATTTCCAGCAGTCGGATCGCTATCACGAACAATCGCTGGATCTGCGGGTGCGTCCGCTGGCGCCGTTTGGCTGGGGCGCGCTGGACCTCCATATCGATCTGAACACGCTGGAGCAGCGCAATTCCCTGCGCCTGGAGCGCTTTCATGGCGTGCTGCCCTCGGGCGCGGTCGCCAATATTCCCGAGGTGGACGACGTCCCGGCGCTGCGCGCGATCCCGGCTGAGCTGTTTCCGCTCTTCTCCGGCCATCTGGATGTCTACCTGGCCCTGCCGATCGACCGGCCCAACGGCCACAACTACCGCATGAGCGGCGCGGCGCTGCCCAACGATACGCGCTACGTCCCGGCGTTCGTGAATCTGGTCGACGAGTGCAGCGGCGAGAACGAGCAAACGATCGTTACGGCCAAAAACAACTTCCGGCTACTCTTCGGCGACGAGAACGATACGCAGTTCGAGCGCATCAAAATCGCCGAGCTGATCCGGCTGCCGGATGGCCGTATCACGCTTAGCCAGGAGTATGCGCCGCCCTGCCTGGTTTTTCAGGCCGCGACCTATCTTTCGGGCATGTTCCGCGAGTTTACACGGCGGCTGAAGCTGATGATCACCGCCGTCGCCGCCGCTCGACAGCGCGCCGCAACCGGCGCCAGCGATACCGGCCTGGATCGGCTGGAGCTGATCGCGGTACACGGCAGCCTCAGCTCGGCGCTGGCGCTGCTGAATCATTTCAACCAGATCGGGCAGGTACATCCCGAAGTTGTGTATCGCAGCCTGCTTCAGCTCGCCGGACAGCTTCAGATTCTGCTGCCGGCCGGCCAGTCGCTTGAGCTGCCCGCCTACGACCACGACGATCTCGCCGGCTGCTTCGGGCAGCTGATCCAGAGCATCGAGACGCTGCTGCGCGCTGTGCCGACACCGCCGCCGGGCCCGGTGATCCCGATCGAGCTGGAACACGCCCAGAGCCCGGCCGGCTATCCCGTGCTGCGCACCAAATCCGCGCTGGATGAGCGTTTGCTGGCGGCTGACTATGCGCTGTATCTGGTTGCCGAAGTCGGCGGCGATGGCAGCGATCGGCTGCAATTCTTGAGCAAGCACCTGCCGGGAACGGTCACCGTCGCCGCCTTCAATCAGATCGATCGTTACATCGAGCGCGCGTATGGCCTGCGCATCTCCGCCGAGCAGCGGCCGGCCGAAGCGCCGCAGGCGCAGGCGGTTTATTTTCGGCTCGATCCCAGCGGCGCGGCCTGGGACAGCATTCGTGCCGAGCGCTCGCTGGCGATTCAGATCCCGCGCGCGGTCTGGCAGGACTTCAAGCAGCTTGACGTAACCTTGATCGCTGTTCACCGCGCACAGCCGCCGAGAAGCTAAGCCCAACGTTGCGATTCACGGTCGCTCTGGCAGCGGAGCCGGAGCACGCCGCTAGGAGCTATATGTCCAATGTAGTGTTTGCGCCACGCTCACCTGCCGCAACGCAGGCGAGAGAGTATACACGGGCCGGGACGCAGAGCGCCGACCAGGAGCTGGTGCTTTCCAGCAGTGTGAGCACGCCGCCCGCGCCACGCCTGGCCGAGATCTGCCGCCCAATGCTGAGCCTGATCCTGTCGCTCCAGAATCCGGATCGTCTTGACGACATCGTGGCGCTGCATGCGCAATTTCAGTCGGAGTACAGCGCGCTCTACCACGAGGCAGCGCTGGCCGGCATCGATCAGGGAGAGGTTGAGCTGGCGGCCTTCGCGCTGGTTGCCTTTGCCGACGAGACGATCGCCGAGTCGGCCTGGATTGACCGGGCGCAGTGGCCGTTTTTGCAGTACGACTACTTCAAAACGCGGCGGGCCGGCGAGCAGTTTTTCGAGCAGCTCCAGCAGATTCAGGGTAAGAAATACGATTACACGGTCTGGAAAGATCCGGCCAGGGCGCAGGTGCTGGAGGTCTATTATCTGTGTCTGCTGCTGGGCTTTCGCGGCGCCTGGGCCTTCGATCCGCCGCCACGAGTGCAGCATGAGCTGGAGCAGATCCAGCGTCACGCGCGGTCGAAGCCGGTTACGCCGTTCGCGCCCAACGCCGGGCCGCGCTCGTACCGCAACCTGCTGCACGGTACGACGCTGAGCTGGATGTGGCTGGCGATCGTGATTCAAGCCGTGCTGATCGGCGGCTTGCTGTGGATTCATCTGCAATAGCGCTCGCTCGCCTGAGCCGGCGCCGATTCCCGGATCTCCATGCAGCGATTTGACATAAAGGCTATCCATGAACCGAGAAGGTCTCCGCGATGACATTATTAACCTGGCTTTCTTCTGGCCGGCGATTCTGATCGCCTGGGTCATCGCCTGGCTGCGCTTTCGGAACGCCGATCAGGTCACGCCGCCGGTTGTGCCCGCGCGGATCATGGCGCTGTGGATTGTGTTGGGCGTGATCCTGGTGCTGCTGAGCGCCTGTCTGGTCTGGCTGATCGTCAAGCGTATTCGGATCGGCCGCCTCGATCCGCTGCCCTGGTACCTGGTGGTCGGGCCGCGCGGCTCCGGCAAGAGCGCACTGCTCAAGCAGGCCGGCGTGCGCCAGATCGCCACCTGGAATGACGACTCGTTTGTGGCGCATAACAGCATTCTGCTGGATCAGGTGGGCGGCTATATTCTCGACGAGGTGCAGGGCGCCGATCCCAACACGCGCCGCGAATATCTGGCGGATGTGGAGGAGTTTCTGCGCGGCAAATCGCTCAAGGGCATCATCGCAACGATCGACGTGGACGCGGCGCTGGATGCGGCCGGCAGTCGCGCGCAGGCCCAGACGCTGCAAGCGCATCTGGCTGAGATCACGCGCCGCTTCGGCGTGAATCTGCCGGTGTATCTGGTAGTCACGCGCTGCGATCGGCTGCCGGGATTTCTGCCCTTCTTCCAGCATCTGCCGCCGACCGAGCGCGGCAAAGCCTGGGGCGCGACGATTGGGGGCCAGCGCAGCCCGCTGGCGGCGTTCGATCAGGAGTGCGCGATCCTGCAACACGCGCTGGACGAGCGGCGGCTGGCCTTTCTGGATGCCGAGCCGGCGACGAACCGGCTGATCTATGAGTTTCCGGCTCAGATCACGCTGGTCTGTGAGCGACTGCGCAGCTATGTCGAGACACTCTTCACGGCCTCGTCTCAGGAGCGCCTGATCTTTCGCGGCTTTTACTTCACCGGGGCCGCGCCGTCCGAGCGCGCGCTGGGCGAGAGCATGCCGCAGGGTGGCCTATGAAGCGCTTCGACACGCCTGCACAGCCCGAGGGCGCGGAGAGCACGGCGAGCTATTTTAGTCATGGCCTGCTGGCGAAGATTATCCACAGCGATCAAAGTCTGGCGCGGCCGACCGAGCAAGTTCTGCGGCGGCGCTGGGTCAATCGCATGATCCTGGCCGAGGTTGGCTTTGTGCTCGGCGTGGTGCTGCTGCAATTCTTCCCGGTGATCGAGGATTCGTCGGCGGCGACAAGCCCGCAGCCCACGCCGACCATAACGATCACCGCGCCCACCGCGACGATCGAGCCCAGCCCGGAGGCGACGCAAAGCTCGGACGTGCTGTCTGCCACGACGATCGCCGCGCTGCCGCAGCCAGCGGTAACGCCGATCCCAGCTGTGGTAGTTCCCGCCGCGCTGCCCGACACCGGACGTGATGGCGTGGGCGCCGGGCTGGTGTATGCCGCGCCGCTGCTGTGTATCGGCGGTGGGCTGACGCTGTGGCTGCTGGCGGGAGCGCGATCCACCCATGACCTCGACTCTGCCGCGTCCAGCGCGGATGGTGAAGGACCCGTCGTATGAAGTCCTCTTTCCAGCCACAGCTGGTAATGCTGCTGCTGCTGCCGCTGCTGCTGGTCATGGCATCCTTGATCAACCGGCAGCCCAACGCCGTGCCGCGTGTGCCGACCGCGACGCCGACGTTCACATCCACACCGACCAATACGGCCACGCCGACGTTCACGCCGACACCGACCAACACGGCCACGCCGACGTTTACCGCGACGCCGACGTTCACGCCGACGCCGACCCACACGCCTACGGTCACCAGCACACCGACGGCGACGCTGGTCCCGACGGCGACCGTGACGCCGACGGCGACGCTGATCCCGACGGCCACAGTAACACCCACGGCGACGCTGGTTCCCACGCCAACCGCCACACCGACCTCGACGCCGCGTCCGGCAGATGTGCTGAGCGGCCAGCAGCACTGGGGCGGCGCCGGCGGGTTCAAGGTTTTGAATCGCGATCTGATCGTGGCCGCCGACGCAACCCTGACGATCGATCCCGGTTTTGAGGTCCGCTTTGGGCCGGGCGTGCGGCTAACGGTGCTGGGAACGCTGTTCGCGCAGGGAACGCAGGCCGCGCCGATTCGGCTGATCGGTACGAGCAGCGGCTGGGAAGGTGTGATGGGCCTGGGCGGCAGTACGATCGTGCTGGAGCATGTGCATATTCGGCAGGCCGGCAGCGCTGGCAGCGCTGTGAGCAGCGTGGATGGATCGCTGATCGCGCGGAATGCGACGGTACAGGCCAGCGCCGGCGGTATCATAACGCGCGGCAGCATCGTCGAGCTGCGCAATACCACGCTGACCGCGAATACCATCGCCGGGCCGGTGGTGAACATCCAGTCGACGCGCTTCGCCACGACGACACTGATCAGCAACCTGATCGGCGGGAACGAGACGCCGACCGGCGCTCCGCAGCTGCTGATCGAATCGTCTGTGCCCGCCAGCCAGCTGACTGTCGAAGGGAATCGCTTTGTCGCCAGCAGCGGCGGCGCGAGCTTTGTGCTGAATACCGATACGTCGATCCGTGGCACGATCCGCTGCAACAGCTTCCAGAGCGGCACGATCGGCCTACAGATCGGGACGCAGAGCCATGATCTCGACGGCTTCCGCCTGCTGATCGACCACAATTCGTTCATCGGCCAGGTGCGCTACGGCGCGACCGCTCCGCTGGCGTTCAATGTCACCAATAACTGGTGGGAGGCCGCCTCGGGCCCGATCGCGCCCGGCCGTAATCCGCACGGCGGCGGTGTGCCGGTGGGCATCAATCTTCTCTTCCAGCCCTGGCTCACGTCGCAGCCCAGCTGCGCTCCAGGCTAGTGCTTCCACAACTTCCCCCTCACAAGCTACAGCGCCGCCACCACGAAGATTCGCGACGGCGGCGCTGTCCGCTGTTTGATCACCACGCCTGACCGGCAACCTGCCTGGTCGTAACGTTGAGGCGGTTCCAGACGTTGATGTTGGCGATCGCCATGACGAGCGCCGCGAGTGACTGCTCATCGTAGTGGCGGGCGGCTTCCTCCCAGATCGCGTCGGGAACCGGATCTGCCTGATCGCTCATACGGGTCACGGCCTCGGTGAGCGCCAGCGCGGCCCGCTCGGCATCGGTGAAGTAGGGCGCATCGCGCCAGGTCGCGACTGCGAACAGGCGGTCGTCGGTTTCGCCGAGCTTCCTGGCAATACGTGGATGCTGCACGGCACAGACAGCACAGCCGTTGATCTGGCTTGCGCGCAGGTTGATCAATTCGAGCGTTTTGGGCGGCAGGGCGCTCTCCTGAATAGCGCGGCCCAGGGCTTGCAGGGCGGGCATGGCCTCAGGAACGATATACGCCGGATGGTTCATTCGTGCTTGCATGGTGTCCTCTCCTTGCGGTGCTCTATGCCGATCTCAAGCGTGACGACACCTCGTCGGGTTCCACGGGAGCCGGCTTCCCGGTCACATTCGTGAGGTTTTGCTCGTCATTCTTATGACGAAATTCAAAGAAGGAATGTGACCGATGGATGAACACGACGATCTCGCGGAGTGCTTTGAAGCCCACCGGACCATGTTGCAGGCTGTGGCCTACCGAATGCTCGGCTCACTGAGTGAGGCCGAGGATGCCGTGCAGGAAGCCTGGTTTCGTCTCAGCCGCTCCGGCGATGCCGGCATCGAGAATCTGGGCGGCTGGCTGACGATGGTCGTGGCGCGGGTCTGTCTCGATATGCTGCGCGCTCGGACGTCGCGCCGTGAAGAGCCGCTGGATCAGCAGGGACACGATACGCTCGTCAGCCGTGAGGTCGGCAGCGATCCCGAGCAGGAAGCGCTGCTGGCCGATGCGGTCGGTCTGGCACTGCTGGTAGTGCTTAACACGCTCGCGCCTGCCGAGCGGCTGGCCTTTGTGTTGCACGATATTTTCGCCGTGCCCTTCGATCAGATCGCGTCCGTGGTGGGGCGCTCTCCCGATGCGACCCGCAAGCTGGCAAGCCGTGCCCGACGCCGGGTACGCGGCGCGGCGGTGGTGCCTGACGCCGAGCTAGCTCACCAGCGAGCGGTCGTCGATGCCTTTCTGACGGCGTCAAGGACGGGCGATTTCGATGCGCTGCTGGCGGTGCTTGATCCCGACGTTGTGCTCACCGACGATCGCAGCGGCATGGTGCGTGAGGTCCAGGGCGCGGCGACGATCGCCGGGCAATCTGCTGGCCGCGCGAAGGCCGCTCAGGCAGCGCTCGTGGATGGAAACGTTGGCGTTGTAGTCGCGCCGTATGGACGGCTGATGCTGGTCCTTCAGCTCACGATTACCGATGCCAGGATCGTCAGGATCGACGTGGTGTCTGATCCTGAGCGTCTGCGCCGGCTGCGCGTGGCGGTGCTCGACAGTTAAGGAGTAGATGTTTTGTGCTGCGGCTTGGGGATTAAAACGGGAAGCGCTGCGCCGATCCGGCTGTGATACGGTATGCGCGGTGGAGCTGAACATCAGGCTCAGCTCCACCATCGACTCATGCCGGATCAATCGTTGAAGAGCTGGACCCAGCGCCCATCGAAGCCGCCGTTGGCAGCGCTGTACCACGCGCCGACGAGCCACGCTCCGGCCTCGCGGGTATCGTCGTCGACGATCGGGCCGGAGTGTACAAAGAAGTCGTGCTGCCACCAGAAGGCGTTATGCGAGTTGTAGTAGCCGCTGGCCGCTCCCCGGCTGCGACCGTAGCTGTCGAGCCCCTGGCCGGAGTACGCCTTGAAATCGTCAGATCCCGAAGGACAATCCTCGTCCAGCTCGGCTGAGTACGCGCCGTAGAACCAGGTTTTATCGGGAATGCCCTCGCGTCCATCGGTCAGATCCGACTTGCCGTTGTCGCGCGATTTGGTGTAGAACCGCTGCACGCCCGTGCTGACCTCGGCCTGCCCGGCCTCGTTCACAATCGGGCTTTCCAGCAGCACATCCTCGGAGTCGGTCGACAGCCAGTGAGTGTACCAGGCGTTGTTCTGCCAGTGAGTCGGGAAAAGATCGGCCAGATCCTGAAGCTCATACGTCACGCGCTTCACCTGATACCACGGTACTTTGGTGCCGTTGTCGGCGCGGCTGGCCAGGCTGGCGGCGTTGCTGTTGCTCAACGTCTGCGCGCCCCAGCTGCTCACGGCCGCCGACGATCCGCCGGGCACAAACGCGTAGTGAACGTTCTTCTTTTCGTCGCGTCCGCTCACGCCGACCTCAGCGCCGGCGTAAGAGCCCTGGCCCACAATCCAGCTGTACGTATTCTTGACAAAGCGCAGCTCGTGCCCGTTGGTATCACACGAAAGGCCGGCGTCGGTCTCGTCGGCCTGCCAGAGCAACACATGCTTGCCGGTCGCCGTCTGCATGAAGTTCAGGCCACTGTCGGTCGAGCGGCGCATGATGTGATCATGGTGATGCGTGACTGTGACATGGCTGACCAGCTCACTGCTGCTGCCGGGCGTGCCGCTCACGCCGCGGATCACAATCTCCACGCGCTCCCAATCGTGAATCTGGCTGCCTTCCTTATCCGCCGCGTTGTAGACGTGATAAAGCAAGACCAGATTTTTGCTGCCGCCCTCCATATATTCGATCAGGCTGCTGTAAAGCGTCGGACGAACGCTCCAGTGGCTGTAGCTGCTTGATCCGGCGACATACTGGTTGATGTTGAGCCAGTTCACGCGATTGGTGGCAAAGTTGCCATCCTGATCGAAGTTGAAGTTGGCGAGCCAGTCGCGGCCCTCTTTGCCGTTGTTTTCATCGGCGCGCTTGAGAATCACCGGAGCATAGTAGTAAAGATAGGATTGACGCTGCGCGGTGGTCAGGCTCCAGGTCTGCGCCTGCGCTGGAGTCGCGGCCAGATCCAGCCCCAGCGCGGCCAGCGCAATGATCACGATCACTCTGAGTAGATGAGCCCTGGTATTTCCGGCGAACATGATTGGATACCGTAAGTTCATGAACCGTTTTCTCCCTGTGAATGATTGATAGCTTCCACATTGGCGGCGACGAACGTGTGTGGTGAATGCAGAAGCTTCTTGTAACAATAGGTCTGAGGGGCCGGGGGATTATACCAGATTTTAACAATTTCGCGAGGTCCGGCAAAAAACAAATCGTCACGGGTAGCAGAAACGCCGTAGTGTCCACGTTGCAGCGAACGCGACTACGGCGTTTCAGAGGGCTGTTGCTTTTGGGCTCAGGCGGCGCTGATGCCGCCAGAAACGGCAAGATGTACGCGCAGCTATTGACCAGAGCGTGCCCCGCGTCGGGAATGATCGTGGTTGTCAGGTGGGGCACCAGCCGCTGCATGCGCGCCGCGACTTCTCGGCATCGCGCAGCGCATCCCGCCGGCCGATCACGAGCTGGACCGGCATGAACAGCCGGCGCTCCGCATCGGAGAAGATCGGGAGCGCGCCGACACGCGTCTTGAAATGCGTCATCATCAGCGCCATGGTTGCTTCAACCTCGGACGGCACCGGTTGATCACCCAGCACCATGCGGTTGATGCGCGTGATGACCCAGCGGCCCATCAGCGCCAGCGGAAGCGCCCGCGCCACGCCCTACCCCGTGCTTGGCCGGCCTGGTGGTCGCTCCCAGCCCTTTCACTGCCCTGGTGACCGCGTAGGATGGCTCAGGAGGGGCGGGATGGCTATCGGCTATTGCACATCATTGAGGGGGGTGGTGGCATAGGCTGCAAGGAAGCCACACGCGTCACACCGGAACATGCTGACGGCATAGCGCCGGACCCGGTTGGTGTTGACGGTCCCCGTATTCATCCATAAATTAAAGGCACTCGGCTGGCTGCGTTGGGGCTCTCCTGCCGCCCACTCGCTCTGATACAGGGAGTTCGTCTCGCCACGGTCGAGGAGATACCCCGCTTCCATACTGCCCTGACACAGTGGGCAGAGCGGCTGCAACCGTACGGTTTTGCCTTCATAAGGGTCGCTCATACTGCTCCTATTCACTACGTAGCATCTCTCAGCATACACCAGCATGCCCGTAGACCGTCTGTGCTGCCCCAGGACGCACGAATGCTCCCTTGACGTGTCCAGCCGCTAACCAGGTGACGAGTAAATCCCTTCCTTCATCGATGCTCTTGTCTCAACATGAATATATAACCAACCGCATAAAAAGACCTCTACTCCGGTCCCGGAATTGTCTTCCGGGGGTTGTGTTTTGTCGATGGTGGAGTCAAAGCAGCCTCTTGCTTCAGGCTAGCCGGTACGATGGGTGAGCGAAACGAGACGCGCTAGACGGAGATTGCCTCGATCTGGCTCAGGCGCACAGGCGTTGCGGCGCGTAAGGTGTTCTGGATCTCGGCGACCTGGTCGGTATGGTGCATCAGGGAGCGAATAGCCTCTTCGCTTGCCTGCGCGGCAATCGTGGCGTGGTAGCTGACATTGGTCGCGCCCGCGCCCTCAGCCGCGAAGTCGCCCTCTACGGTCACCTCGACGCGCTCGACGACGATCCCGCGCTTAGCGGCCTCGCGGTAGATGTCGTTGCAGTAGCAGGTGGCCAGCGCAAGAAAGAGCAGCTCGCCGCCGTTGACGCTGGAGCCGAATCCCGTGGACTTGGGCGCGATCGTGATCTTGTGCTGGTGGTCGTTGGTCTGGATCTCGACCTGGTGGCTGTCAAGGCTGTTCTGTAAGCGCGTGCGCATTCGCATTGCGGTCTCCTCCCGTATGCCGGTTGCTTGAAGCATAGCATGGAGATCAATCGAAGGCGAGGCGATCAGCAGCCGATCGAACAAGGCGACCTCAGGGCGCGATCTGCACGAGCGTCTGCTCTGGAGCGTCAATCCAGACCCACGCCGCTCCTTCGGCGGAGAAGAGCGCGTAATACTGGCTGGTCGCCGCCTCTCCGACATGGATCGTCTCCACGGCGCGTTGTTCGGCCTCACCGATTCGCAGCACGCCGTCGTTGCCCGTCGCCTGGCCGCTGTCACGCGCGGCGGGAGCGACCCACACCGATCGCGAGCCGGCTGTAAGATTGGCGGCCACAAAATCGATCGGGATACGCTCACCCAGCCGGTTACTCTGCGGATCGATGCGCACCACCGCGAATCCATGCTCGTCAAGCACCCACGCCGACTCTTCGCTGACCGCCAGGCCATGCACCGCGAATCCGACATCGATCGTCGTGACCACACGCCGGGTTGTGCTATCGATGCGGGCGACAATCCCGTCGTCATGACTTCCCGTCCACAGCGAACCATGTCCGACGGCAGCTGCAATAATCTCCTCGCCCACCTGAAGCGGCTGCCCCACGATCCGATTCGTCCCTGGATCGATCTGGAAGACCGTTGTCTGCGTTGTGAGCCATAGCGTCCGCTTGTCGGCAGCCAGCAACAGCCGATCGGTCGTCGGTAAGCTGAGCGCACGCAGGTCGATCGTCGCGACAACTGTGTGCGTGCGCGGATCGATCCGGACCAGGCGTGTGCGGTCGGCGCTGCACACCCATAGCGCCTGCGCGCCATACATGATCTCCCACGGCTCGAAGTCGAGCGCGATCGGCGAACGCACGACTTCGCCAGTACGGCTATCGAGGCGCGAGACGCTGCGCTCTGCCGGGTTAGAGATCCAGATCGATCGGTCGCCAAACGTGACGGAGCGCGTGCCGGACGGGAGGCCGATTCGGGCCTGGATGCGGCTAGCCGCCGGCGTCACATCTGCCGCTGCTCGCGCGTTCGGCTGCTGGGCGGCGGGTGGGCGCGGCGACTCCCGGACGGCGCCAGGGCTGCATGAAGAAAGAAGCGCAACCACGAGCGCCACGCTCAGCCCAAGCGATCGGCTGCGCTGCGGAAGATACAACATTGCTTATCTCCACAAAGTAGGTGTTGCACGATCTACACTGTTGCCCGGCGATACGTTCCCGCTGAAGTGCGTGATGGCAGTGTAGAGCCCAGCAATCAAGCGGGGCACGCCACTTGCCCCAACTGTCCTATTTAGTACGAAAGCGAGCATACAAATGATTAGCCGAGTCTGGCATGGCTGGACAACTCTGGAGCAGGCGGACGCCTACGAGGCCCTGCTGAACGACGAGATTTTTCCCAGTATTCAGGAGCGGCAGATCGATGGATACCACGGGATTCAGCTCTTCCGCCGTACGACCGGGCTGGAGGTCGAGTTCGTCACGATTATGTATTTCGACTCGCTTGATGCAATTCGTGAGTTTGCCGGCGAAGATTACGAGGTCGGCGTGATCCCGGTGAAGGCCCGCGCGCTGCTGTCACGCTTTGACGAGCGATCGCAGCACTACGAGGTCAAGGCGAACCTCCGGGAGAACGATTGACGTACCCCGGACGCTGCATATGCCGCCAGCCTGGCAGCGTTCTATGCTACACTTGGATCTGTGATACGATCCGCACAGCCACATGATCAGGACGCTGTGTTGCAGCTGGCGGCGCAGTTTGCTACCTCATTTGTCGTGGACGAGCGCTCGTTTCAGACAGCCTTTGCGGCGGCCTTGCACGCGCCCGACGCATATCTGGCCGTCGCCGAGATCGATGGGCGGATCGTCGGCTATGTGCTTGCCTTCCGGCATGTCACGTTCTTTGCTAACGGGCCGGTGGCCTGGGTTGAAGAGCTGATGGTCGATCCGCAGCATCGACAGCGGGGAGTAGGACGGCAGCTGATGCAGCGCGTCGAGGGCTGGGCCGCAGACCATGACTGCCGGCTGGTCGCGCTGGCAACTCGGCGCGCGGCAGCCTTCTACCAGGCGATCGGGTATCACGAGTCCGCGACGTATTTCCGAAAACTGCTGTAGCCGCTGAGCGATCGATCGCAGCCTGAGGACGCTATGCCGATTCTGCATCTAACAACGCTGATCCACGCACCCGTCGAGCGCGTCTTCGATCTTGCACGCTGCATCGACTTGCACGAAACGTCGATGACCACGCACGGCGAGACTGCGGTTGGAGGCGTTACTAGCGGATTGATCACCCTGGGCCAGACGGTGACGTGGCGCGCGAAGCATTTTGGCGTCTGGCAGCACTTGACGGCACAGATCACGATCTACGATCCGCCGCATCATTTCCGCGACACGATGGTGCGGGGCGCGTTCAAGCGCTTCGACCACGATCACTATTTCCAGAGTCAGGGTAGCCAGACCTGTATGATCGATGTGTTCGATTATACGTCGCCGCTGGGCGTGCTGGGATTTATAGCCGATGCGGCTGTGCTCAAGCGCTATATGGAGCGCGTGCTGGCGGAGCGCAACCAGGTGATCAAGGCTGTTGCCGAGTCGTCGCAGTGGCAAAAGTTCTTGCCGGTGCTTTATAGCTAAGCTCTGCTGGGAGATTAAGTTAGCAGGAGAACGTGTATGCAGCGTTGGTTCAAAGGGCTCTATCTTGCCGCCATTATCGCCGAGACCGTGATTCGCGCGCCCTACAACCGGCAGCGCCAGCGGCCTAAGGTCGTCGACCCGCTTGAGCGCGGCCTCCTGGGCCTGCTGTTTGGAACGTTTCTGATCTCGCTGGTGTATGTTTTCAGCTCCTGGCTGGATCGCGCCAACTATCGCTGGTCGGAGACGACCAAAGCGCGCGCTGGTGGGCTGGGAGCGGCGCTAATGGGCGTTGCAGTCGTGATCTTTTGGCGCGCTCATGCCGACCTGGGCCGGAACTGGTCGCCGACTCTGGAGGTCGCAGAGCGTCAAACGCTGGTGACACGCGGCATCTATCAGTACATCCGCCACCCGATGTATGCCTCGCAGTGGGTGTGGAGCGTTGGGCAGGCGCTGCTGCTGCAAAACTGGATCGCCGGACCGTTGGGCTTTATCGGCTTCCTGCCGATGTACTTCTTGCGCGTGCCGCGTGAGGAACAGATGATGCTGGAGCATTTCGGCGACGACTACCGCGATTACATGGCGCAAACCGGGCGGGTCTTCCCACGACTACGCCGCCAGGCTTGAAGGGGCAAACAAAGGAACAAAGGAACAAACATTCAAGGATTGATCCCGGCAGCTAGCATCAATAACTCCTCCTTGCCAACACCATAATCGTGAAGTCAAGCACGCTCGCAATTGATTGTGGAGCGTGTTTTCGATCTGCATTGTCTACAAAATACTTGTACACAAGATACTTGTGCCCTATAATATCTTCATAAATATATGCAATGAGGTAAGCATGGATCAGATCGAGGAGTGCGTCAGCTTCTTGCTTGGCAAAGCCTACCAGCAAGTTAACGCGGCTGCCAAACGTCGTCTGCTGCCACACGGCGTAACGCCGGTTCAATACGCGGTGCTCAACGTATTGTGGCAGCAGGATGCGCGGAGCGGCGCGGAGCTTGGCGAGCGGCTCCAGCTCGACAGCGCCACCATGACCGGCGTGCTGGATCGGCTGGTTAGCGCGGGCCTGATCGAGCGGCAGGCAGATGCAGCGGATCGCCGGATCAATCGCGTGGTGCTGACCGAAGCCGGGCGATCTTTGCAACAGCCGCTGGACAGCGAGATGGACGCGCTCAATGCCGAGATCTTTGGGCAGCTGGGCGCTGAAGATGCGGAACGTCTGCGCGCCATGCTGCGGCGGCTCGGCAAGCTATCGTCGCGGGCGTAGACGAGAGCGAGCAGGAAAGGAAAGCTCATGCAGTTCGATACCAAAATCGCTGTGGTGATCCGTGGCGACTTGCCGGCCTGGCAAAAGCTGAATGTCACAGCGTTTACGGTCAGCGGGATCGCCAGTATCGAGGATGTGATCGGCGAGCCCTACATAGACGGCTCAGATCGCACGTACTTGCCGATGATCAAGCAGCCGATTCTGATCTTTGCCGCCGATTCCGAGCAGCTGCGCGGCGTGTATGATCAGGCACTGATCAAGGATGTGCAGCTCAGTATTTATACCGAGGAATTATTCTCGACACCACATGACGAGGCCAACCGCGCCGCCGTACGAGCGGTTCCCAGCAGTGAATTGAAGCTGGTCGGGGTGGCACTGCGGGGCCGCAAGAAAGTCATGGACAGGCTGTTGAAAGGGCTGAGCTTGCACACGTAGCGGCGCCGTGATCCTGCTTTGGACCAGCAGTGTGCCAGAATTGTTTGGGATTTTGTAACCTTGATCGAGGTAATGGGGCCAGAGCAGCCCTGACGCTGTGTTAGAAGGTAGCATCAAGGCTGCTGGTCGGCGCGCTGTTATGCCTGGTTGCCCATGAGCGAAGTCATATCGAGATAACAGCTGCACCGGTCGATCTTGCCGTCGCGCAGATGGTTGATCATACAGAAGTAGAGATCCACCGAGCGACCGCTGGCCGGCCCGCGCCCGATCGGACCCGCGAGCGGACCGGAGTGTGTCGCGTGACCGACGGCCTCGACGACCTCCCACTCGTCCGTCACGATCAGATTTCGGATCTCAACCTGGTTATCCGGCATCGCGTTGTGCCAGGCCTGGACCATCTGGCGGAAGCTCTCACGGCCCTGACCCTTGGTGTCGGTCGGCGTGTTGTGCCAGGCGACATCCTCGGTGGTGAGCGCGTGGATTCGATCGTAGTCACGTGCATTCCAGGCCTTGAATAACTCCTGCGAGACTGAGTTTTCCAGCTGAGCCTTTTCATGGGCTGTCATGGGTTTACTCTCCTTGTGTCATCAGGGACGCGGCTGACGACGTGATCAGGAGTGTTCGGTCCCTACGCTACAGGTCTTCAGGAGGCATGTTTTTGGTAGCCTACTCGTCAGCCGTGATCGGCGGATCGGGCTGCGGGTTGAACTCGGGTACGCCAGGCGGATCGGGCTGTGGGTTGAAGTCAGGCGCAGCGACGGGCGGATCGGGCTGCGGGTTGAACTCGGGTGCAGCGACGGGCGGATCGGGCTGCGGGTTGAACTCAGGCGCAGCGATGGGCGGATCGGGCTGCGGGTTGAAGTCGGGCGTGGTCATGGCCGAGCCTCCTTGCACAGCGCGGCTAGGCACGTGCGACACCTGGTGGAATCCGTCTGCCGCGCACATACGGAGCCACACAAGCTAGGCGGGGCAGCGCTCGTGCGAGCGACTGGCTGCGAGGGATGTGGTGAAGCGGTATGGTGCCTCGGCCAGACGCGCGATGTCGCTGGGGGGCGGCTCGCGCAGCGCGTGATGCGTAGGGTGATGCACAGGTTACTAGCAAGCATAGCATAGAGATCTATCAACGACCTTGCAGATCGTATGTGAGCGGCCAGTCACAGTCGGCGCGACGCCGACGACAAGGGCCGATCCCAGACTCGGGATCGGCCCTGCATGTGCGTGCTAATCGACGTCCGGTCAGGAGACCTTCTTGATAAAGCTCGACATCGTCTCGCTGCTCACGATCATGTTGCGGTTGAGCGCCAGGAAGTTGTCGGCGGGCGTCGTCTTGCCGCCCGAGACCGTGAAGGCCATCTTCACGCCCACATCACGCAGCGCCGTCTGCGCGGTCGCGTCGGTGCGTCCGTACGGATACGCCAGGAACTGCGACTTCTTCCCCGTCACGCCACTGATGAAGCTGTCGGCGCTGCTGACCTCGGCGTACGCCTCCGCATACGTCAGCGTTGATAGGTCGGCGTGGGTTTGGGTGTGGTTCTGGATGTCGTAGCCCTCGGCGGCGAGCGTTTGGAGCTGCGCGGAGGTGAGATGACCGGCGGTGTTGACCCAGCCCGAGACGGCGAACTGCGTGGCCTTGAAGCTGTACTGTCGCAGGACCGGAACGACGTTCGTCACGAAGTCGGAGGTGCTGTCGTCGAAGGTCAGCAAGATCGGCCTGGCCGGAGCCGGCGTTTGAAGCGTCATAATGCTGTAGTACTCGTCGACTGACAGCGTCGTGAAGCCATTGCTTGCCAGGTAGGCCATCTGCTCCCTGAACTTCGTCAGCGAGAGCTGGTAGCGGCCGCTCGGGCTGGTGGAAACGACGTGGTAGCACAGTACCGGGATCGAAACATTGGCGGCGATCACATCGGACGCGGCGGGCTGAGCACCAGCGGCGTGACCGGAAGCCGGCAGCAAGAGGCCAAGGGCCACGATCAGCGTAATGAAGAGATGTTTCATGGGTACCTTTCTACTACAGCCAGTGCGATGAATACGTGTGTTTGCCCGGCCGCGCGCTCCTGCTCACCGCCTGGCGCGCTATAGCTGCCCGACGAGATCAAAGAGTCGAGCGCGCTCTTCGGCCTCATCGCCAACGGGGGCGCTGGTCAGCAGCAGCTCGTCGAGGCCGGAATCCAGCAGCTCCTGGAGCCGTACCGCAACGCTATCGTTATCGCCCATGACCACCAGGCTGTCGATCAGCGCATCGCTGGCCTGGCCATTCTCCACCGGGTAGCCGGCGGCGGCGAACATATTGGCGTAGAACGGCAGTCGCGGATAGTAGGCGAGGGCTTTGCGCGCCGCCTGGCGGACGGCCTCAACATCTCGACTGAGCGAGACCCACACATGGGCGACCAGCGGCGGCACTGGCCGGCCTGCCGCCTGCGCGCCCGCCTGCATCGCCGGTAGCCCGACATTTTGCAGGTAGGAGGGCGGACAGTTCCATGAGATCGCGCCGTCGGAGACTTCGCCAGCCAGCCGAAACGCGCCTTCACCCAGCGTCGAGATCAGCAGCGGCACCTCGGGCGGATTGCTCAGCGTCGCGTTAGCGGTTATAAACTGGCCGCTGTGCTCGATCCGGCCTTCCCAGAGCACGCCGCGCAGCACATCGATATATTCGCGCAGATGTACCAGCGGCGACTCCATCTTGATGCCGTAGGTCGGCTCGATCGCGGGACGGTGGCTCGGCCCGACGCCAAGCCGGATGCGGCCCGGAGTGAGCGCCGCGATCGTCGCAGCCTGCTGGGCTAGCGCCAGCGGATGGCGGGGATAGGTCGGTACGATCGATGTGCCGAAGCGAATCTGGCTGGTGCGCTGGCCGGCTGCCGCATACAGTGTCAGCGAGTCGATCGTTGTTGGGCCCTGGGTCATCCAAACCTGCCGCACGCCGCTCGACTCCGCCTGCACAATAATATCCAGCAGCGTGGCCGCATCCGGCGCTCCGATCGAGATGCCCAGCCGATCCCGAAGCTTTCCCGCTTGTCCAAGACTCATTGTTCTCTCCTGTGAATTAAGACTTCTTTACCAGTGTACTACGTTCAGCGGACAAGCAGGGACACCTCGGCTTAGCGGACGCCGAGCAAGACCTCGACGGTGAGCTGATCGAGGCGCTCGTAGGGCAGGCCGCGCGCGCCCAGCGCTGCGCGATCGAAGGTGTGGGCCTTGAGCGCCTCGGCCTTGGCGGCGCTGTAGCCGCCGCTCCAGGCGGGCAAGCTGCCGTCGTCGGCGTTGATCTCCTGCAGCAGCGCCTGGATCTCGGCGTCCTGGTTCCACTGGCGCGCCTTCTCGGCCAGGATCAGGTACGTGCGCATACAGCCGCGCGCGAAGTCTTTCACGCCGGCGTAGTCCTCGGTGCGGAAGGCGTGCGCGTCGAAGTGCCGGCTGCCGCTGTAGCCCACATCCTCCAGAAACTTGACCAGAAAAAACGCGTTCTTGGGATTGACCATGCCGAAGCGGAAATCCTGGTCGTAGCGGCCGGGCGCCTGGTCGTTGAGGTCGATGTGAAACAGCTTGCCGGCCTCCCAGGCTTGCGCCACACCGTGGAGGAAGTTCAGCCCGGCCATCTGCTCGTGCGCGACCTCGGGATTGACGCCGACCATCTCGGGCTGATCCAGCGTGTTGATAAAGGCGAGGGCATGGCCGACCGTAGCCAGGTAGATGTCGCCGCGCGGCTCGTTGGGCTTGGGCTCCAGGGCGAACTTGAGGTTGTAGCCCTGATCCTGGCTGTAGGCACACAGGAAGTTGAGCGCCTCGCGAAAGCGCTTGGTGCTCTCGGCAGGATTCTTGGTGGCGTCGCTCTCGATGCCCTCGCGCCCGCCCCAGAAGACGTAGACCTTGGCGCCGCACTCGACGCCGAGATCCATTGAGCGCATGGTTTTTTGCAGCGCATAGGCGCGCACGGCGGGATCGTTGGCGGTAAACGCGCCGTCTTTGAAGGCCGGATCGGTGAACAGATTGGTGGTCGCCATCGGCACGACCAGGCCGGTTTCCTGCAACGCGGCCTTGAACTCGCGCACGATGCGGTCGCGGTCGGCGAGCGTGGCGTCGATCGGCACCAGGTCGTTGTCGTGGAAGTTGACGCCGTAGGCGCCGCACTCGGCCAGCAGCTGCACCAGCTCGACCGGCGAGAGCGGCTTGCGCACGGGTTCGCCAAAAGGATCGCGCCCGACATTGCCGACCGTCCACAGCCCAATCGTAAATCGATGCTCCGGTTTCGGGGTGTAATCCATCAGAATCCTCCTTCTTTGCAGGTCGCTGGTGCGTCGAAGCACACGCAGGATTAGTTACTCGATAGTGACGCCTGTCGCGACGATCTCACGCTGGCGATACTCGGCAAGCTGGCCCGTAAGCTCGACGATCTGCTCGGCGCGAATATCGGCGGAGGACGCGCCCACGGAGAAGTGGAACGTGCCCGGCTCGACGACGAAGCGCATCTGGGGATCGTAGAATGCCAGCCGCGATGGATGAATCGTGAAGGTGACGGATCGGGCCTGGCCTGGGTCGAGCGGCACCCGCGCAAAGCCGACCAGCATCTGATCCGGCCGCGCCACCGAGGCGATCTGATCCTGCACATAGAGCTGCACAACCTCGTCGCCTGGCCGCTCGCCGGTGTTGCGCACGCTCAGCGCGACCTCGATCGGATCGCGAGTGGTCGCGGCTGTAACCGTGAGCTGC
Organism: Herpetosiphonaceae bacterium; assembly: GCA_036401895.1. Classification (GTDB taxonomy): domain Bacteria; phylum Chloroflexota; class Chloroflexia; order Chloroflexales; family Kallotenuaceae; genus LB3-1. Next base: position 29,724 of record DASWTW010000413.1, read on the forward strand.
TCGTAGGCGAAGCTGGTGTACGACAAACCGTGGCCGAAGGCAAACAGCGGGCTGGTCGGGCTATCGGTGTAATCGCCGAAGAACATCGAGCGACCGCCGCCCGCGCGATAGCCAGCATAGACCGGCACTTGTCCGACCGAGCGTGGCAGCGTCACCGGCAGCCGGCCGCTGGGCGACACCGCGCCGGTCAGCACATCCGCCAGACCGCTGCCGCCCTCCTCGCCCGGTGGGAAGAGCTGAAGCAGCGCGCCGGCATGAGCGGCGACACGCTCAAGCGAGTGGACGCGTCCGCTCAGCACCACCACCACCAGCGGCGTGCCGGTCGCGGCCAGCGCCTCGATCAGCTCGGTCTGCACGCCGGTCAGCTCCAGATTCGTCGCGTCGTTGGCCTCGCCGACCGTGACCGGCCGGTGCAATCCGCTCTTTCCGCCGACAACGACGACTGCGACATCGGCCGCACGTGCCACCTTGACCGCCGCGTCGAAGCCCGAGCCATCATCGCCCAGCACGTCGCAGCCTTTGGCGTACATAACCTCGACATCGTCGCCCAGCGCGGCGCGCAGACCAGCCAGCGGCGTGACATGCGGCGTGAAATGTGGTCCGGGCGCGTAGGCGCCGCCCGCGTGCGGCGTCAGCCCTTCGCCCTGATTGCCCATCAGGTTTTCGGGATTCGAAGCTTGCTGCCGGGCCAGATAGATGCTTTCGAGATGCGCCGGATAATGGTAGTCGCCCTGGAGCAGCCGCTGATCGTCTGCGCCGGGCCCGATCACCGCCACATGCTTGACCTGCGGCCCTAGCGGCAGCGTGCCGTCGTTGGTCAGCAAGATCACGGATTCGGCGGCGGCCTGACGGGCCAGCGCGCGCTGCTCCGGCGTCTGGAATTTAGCGCTAGCCGCCTCGGCATCGACGTAGGGCTGCTCGAAGAGACCAAGCTGGAACTTCATCCGCAGCACGCGCCGCACCGCCGTATCGACAACCTCGATCGGCAGCCGTCCAGCCTCGACCTCTGCGATCAGCGGCTGGCTGTAGAAATCGGTCGCGGGCAGCTCCATGTCGAGACCGGCCGCCAGCGCCAGCCGCGCGGCCGCCCCACGATCGGCGGCGACTCTGTGGAAGCGCAACAGCTGCGGGATCGACCAGTAGTCCGCCACGACAGCGCCCTCAAACCCGAGCTCGCCGCGCAGCAGATCGGTCAGGATCGCCGGGCTGCTGGCGCAGGGCAGCCCATCGACCGATGCGTACGAGTTCATGACTGCGGCCAGACCGGCATCGCGGATCACAGCGGCGAATGGCTCGGCGTAGACCTCGCGCAGCTCGCGCGGCCCAAGCTGCACCGGACCCCAGTTGCGCCCGCCCTCGGACAGCGCGTAGCCCAGAAAATGCTTGCCGGTCGCTATCACGCCGCTGCGCAGATCGTCGGTTTGCAGGCCGCGCACATATGCCGTCCCGAGCGTGCCGGTCAGTACCGGATCTTCGCCGTAGCTCTCCTCCACGCGGCCCCAGCGCGGATCGCGGGCGATGTCGAGCACCGGAGCCAACCCCAGCCGCGCGCCGACCGCCAGCATCTGCTCGCGAATCACGCCCGCGATCTGCTCGATCAGCGCCAGGTTCCAGGTCGCCGCCAGGCCGATGCCCTGCGGAAACGTCGTCGCGTCGCGGTGGCAAAACCCGCCTACCGACTCCTCATGCACAAAGATCGGAATGCCCAGGCGTGTGCGCTCAACCGCGACCTGCTGGATCGCGTTCATCAGCGCCGCGCTTTCGCGAGGCCGCAGCCCGGTCGAAGCGCCGATCCGCGTGACCTGGCCCATGCCGTGCGGCATTTTGGCGGCCACAAAATCCGCGTCGAAGGTATCGTCGTGGACCAGCGTTGTGCTCCACAAACAGCCGAGCTGCGCGATCTTTTCTTCGAGCGTCATCCGCTCAAGCAGATCCTCGACCCGCTCGTCGAGCCGCCGGGCTGGATCTTTGTATCGTGGTTGCGGGTCGGTCATATCAAAAGTCCTTTGGTGCGTAGATGCGAAAGTTGCCGCTCACATACAGCAGCGCCAGCAGATACAGCAGCCCATCGTAGTAACGCCATGTGCCGGTCGGCGGCTGAAGCTTCCACAGCGCGTCGACAAACGCTCCGGCGCGTGCCTGATCCGTAGCGGCCAGACTGGCGACGGCGTTCATCGCGATCAGGCCCGGCGAGCGATCCTCCGACAGCGGCTTGCCGTCGAGCGTGTACTGGTTGACATAAACGCCCTGGCTAGCGAAGAACGCCTGAAGCCGATCGCAGAGCGCGCGCTCACGCTCGTCGGCGCCAAACCAGGCGTAATCCACCGCCACATTGCCGATCGTGCGGAAGGCGTCGAAGCGAAACGCGTCGTGACCGCCCACGGCTTTGGGCGATCCGTCGAAGTTGGCGTAGTCGGGCGCGAGGCCGGTGGTCGGGTGGCTGGTCTTTTGGAAAAAATCGCGGCTGGTCTTGGCGGCTGCCAGCCAGAACTGCCGATCGGATTGCTGCTGATCCTCGAATCCGGCTGCCCAGCGGCCCCACAGCTCGTAGAAAGCCGGCAGATGGTACGAGGGATCGGTAAAGGTTGCCTCATCGCGCCACGGCACGAACACCACCTGGCGCTGCTCGCGATCGAACATATTCGTCACGCCGGTGTGGGGCGCGCTCATATCGGTCTTGTGCAGCATCGTGTTGAGGATCGCGTTGGCCTCGGCCTGATAGTCGAAGCGATCCGCTCGATTGCCCCAGCGACCTGCCGCGAACAAGAGCGCCGTCGCGAACCACTCCTCGCCGTCCGAGGCCGGATTCTGATCGATCTGGGAGCCATCCTTGCGGTTATGCCAGGCGAAGTAGCCGCGCCAGATGCCCTGCTGATGCTGCATGTAGGTCTTGGCCCAGTTCCAGAGCGCGTCGAACTCAGCCTGCTTGTCGAGCTGGACCGCAATCATCATGCCGTAGGACATGCCCTCGGAGCGGATGTCGTCGTTGCCGATGTCCTTGACATACGCCAGCGGCCCGTGCTCGTTCGCGCCGGCCGGATAGTAGACCCGTCGCGTGTCGTCGGTGGAGACGAACAGGCTGTGCCAGGCGGCATCGATCCTGGCCGCAATCTCCTGCTCGCTTTTGCCGCGCTCGGCGAACAGGTTGCGATACACGCCGCTCTCCGAGGCCGGGCGCACAAGCTGCTGCGTAGGACTTGCCATTGTATTTACTCCAGACGTACGACCACAGGCGCTGAGCAGCGCGGGAAAGGCAGCCGAGATCGCGGTCAGTTTGAGAAACTGCCGGCGTGAATAGATCATAGGTACTCCGCAGCGAGCATTATTTCATTCGCCACACATGCTGGGAACGTAGCCCGTGAAGTCTATGTTTGATCGTTCTGATTACTTCACTGCGCCGGCGGTTAATCCTTCGACGAGCCGCCGCTGAAGCACCAGGAACAGAATAATAATCGGGATCGTGACGGCCACAGCGCCCGCGCAGACCAGATCGTAGCGCGCCTGGTTGTTCTGATTGCCCGCGAAGAGCAGCAGGCCCAGCGGCACGGTGCGCAGCCGCAGAATGCTGGCGAAAAACAGCTCGTCCCAGGCGGTCAGAAAGATAAAGATGCCGGTCGAGATCAGGCCGGGGCCGGTCAGCGGCAGCACAATCTTATAGAACGCCTGGAAGCGCGTCGCGCCGTCGACCATCGCCTGCTCTTCGAGATCGACCGGAATCGCCGCGAAAAAGCTGCGCATAACCCACAGCGAGATCGGAATATAGAAGCCGGTGTAGAGCAGAATGCCGCCCAGGTTGTTGCCGATCAGCGGAATGCCCAGGTTGTTGCGCACCCACAGGAAGCTGAGATACAGCGGAATAAAAAAGAGCGTGCCGGGAATCAGCTGTGTGCCGGTCACCGCCAGGCTAAACAGATCTGAGCCGGGAAAGCGAAAGCGCGTCAGCGCGTAGCCGGTGAGCGCCGCAAAGAACGTGCCGACCACCGTCGCGATGCCGCAGATAATAAAGCTGTTGCGGAAATACAGGCCGAAGTTAGCCTGCTGCCACATCTCGGGATAGTTCGACCACTGCCAGGTCTCGGGCAAAAAGCTGTTCGAGCTGAGAAACTCGCGGCCGGTCTTGAGCGAGCTGACGAACAAAAACACGATCGGCAGCAGCAGCAGCAGAATCAGCGCGAGCAGTAGCAGATTCAACAGCACGTCGGTCGCGCGCGTATTCGTGCGGCGACGGGTGGCTGATTCTGATCGAGGAAGTGAGATCGGGAGAGCCATCGACTGTTCGCTCCTTCTACTGTGCCGTCAGCGCTTCACGGAACACGCGGTACCAGGTCACCACAAAGCCCATCGCGACGACCATCATCAAGACCGAGGCGGCCGCGCCGTAGCTATACAGCTGATTGGTAAAGGTTTGCCGCGCGATCGTCGGGATCAGCAGGTCGGCGTAGGTGCCCAGGTTCAGCCCGCCAAACATGGCCACGGCGATGTTGTACGGCCCGAAGCCAAAGAAGTTAAAGACCATGCCGAACATCACCTGGATCGCAATGATCGGCTTGAGCATCGGCAGCGTGATGTAGCGGAAGCGCTGCCAGGCGCTCGCCCCGTCGATGCTGGCCGCCTCATACAGATCGAGGGGAATCACCTGCAAGCCGGCCAGCAGCATCAGCGACATCAGCGGCACACCGCGCCACACAGCGGCGATGATCAGCGCCCAGCGCGCGTTCGGCCCGACCAGCCAGGTGATCGGCGTGTCGATAATCCCGAGCCAGTCGAGCAGAATACGATTGACCAGGCCGCCCTGCTGCAAGAACATATAGCGAAAGATCAGGCCTGCGACAAAGGTCGGTACGATCCACGGCAGCAGCACCAGCGTGCGCGCCAGCCCACGGCCCCAGAATTTGCGGTTGAGCAGCAGCGCCAGCACCATGCCCAGCCCGAGGATCAAGGCGTTGACCGCGAAGGCAAAGATAAAGGTGTTGGTCAGCGCCTGGGTCAGGCCCTGGACTGTCGCGCTGCCGCCGCCGGTGATCACGCCGCCGAGGATGCTCTGGTAGTGCCGCAGCCCAACAAACGGCGCGCCCAGGTACTGGCGCAGATTTTCCTGGCGTAGATTCAGCAGCGACATATAGAGCGCCTGCGCCGTTGGGATCAGATGAATGATGATCATCAGCGTCACGGCGGGCGCAAGAAAGGCGTATGCGATCCGGTTCTGGCTGATCCGCCTGCGCAATCCTTTGCGCGTGAGGATCGGCATCTCTCGAACTGCCATCAGAAAGCCTCCGCTTTGAGGAAAGCGGAGCAGCGGACGCGCCGCTGCTCCACACGTTTGTTCAACGCTACGGCGTCGTCAGCAGCTCGTTGACGCTCTGCGCGCCGGCATCCAGCCGCGCCTTGACGGTGGCCGCATCGATCGGCTTGCCCGTGGAGGCTGCGACATCTTCCCAGACGCCTTCCAGCGCGGTGCGCATCACGTTCTCGACGCCGCCCCACTGCGCGATCGTCGGCGGGACTTTGCCCTTGGCGGCGGCGGCCTGGAAGACCTGGTAGGCTGGCGTGTTGAAGGCCGGATCTTTCTGGGCCTCAAGGCGTGCCGGCAGGAAGCCCGCGACCGTGGTGTAGGGCACCACCGACTCCTGGCTGGTCAGGAACTGCACAAACTTGACAGCTTCTTCCTGGTACTGGCACTCGTTGAAGATGCCCAGCTGGCTGCCGCCGACGAAGGCGTACTGTCCGCCAGGTCCGGCCGGCCACTCCACGAAGTCGATATTCGCCGCGACCTCACGATTCTGCCAGCCGCCTGCGTCTGCCGGCGCGTTCACGTTGCCGACAGTCCACGGCCCGGTGACGGTCGAGAAAGCCGATCCTTCGGCCAGCTTGTTCTCGGCCTGGGTCGTGTTGATCTCGGGCGCGTCCGGTGGCGTCAAACCTTTACCGTACAGGCCCGCCGCAAACGTAACCGCCTGAACTGCCTGATCCGAGTTGAACGCCGCCTGCTTGTTGTCGGACGTCAGAATATCGCCGCCGTAGTTCCAGATAAACATCGACGCGTTCTGGATCACGTTCCAGTCGCCGCGTCCGGTGTGGGCGAACGGCGCGATGTCGGGATTGGCCTCTTTGACCTTCTGCAAGGTCGACTCGAACGTCGCCAGATCTTTGAAGGCTTCTTCTTTGGTCAGGCCGGCTTTTTCCAGCAGATCCTTGCGGAAGGCCAGCGCGCGCGCGTCCACAAACCACGGCATCGCGACGATCTCCTCGTTGCCTTCCTGGTGCGTGGTCGTCCACGAAGCCTCGACAAACGCGTCGGGGCCACCCATGGCGGTAATTTCCTCCTGGGTGAAGGGGCGCAGGCCGCCGAGCGGCTGGAAACCGCTGACCCAGGTCGTGCCCATCTGGGTAACGCACGCGTCGGCACCGCCTTGCAGCGCGGTCTGGATCTGGTTGTAGGCGACCGACCAGTCGATCAGCTCAAGCCGAATGCCAATATCCGGGTTGGCCTGAGTAAAGGCCTCGGCCTGCTTCTGGGCGTTGATGATCGGCTGCGGGCCGTTGGGCATGATCCAGAAGGTGAACTTTGTCGCGGCCGAGTCGTAGTTGCTGGTCTGGCCATTGGTGGGCTCCGGCGTCGGCGAGGGCGCGGC
>DASWTW010000414.1:0-4421 GCA_036401895.1 Herpetosiphonaceae bacterium
GGCAGGCGAATCTGGATGCCTACGACTGGCTGCGCGAGAATACGCCCGCCGATGCGGTCATTATGACGCGGGTTCCGTGGCAGCTCAACTACCACGCGGATCGCGCGGCGGTGATGATTCCCAACGGCGATATGCAGCAGATTCTTCGGGTGGCGCAGCACTACAGCGCGGACTATCTGCTGCTCAAAGGAACGTCGACATCACAGCCGGAGCGGCCGGGCGGCGCGCTGAAGCCGCTGGTCGACGGCGCGGTACTGCCGGGCTGGGAGCTGGTGCATGAGGTGCCGGAGACCTTCGACGGCGGCAGCGGCGCGGTCCAGATCTATCGCTTTCCGCCGAATTACGTCATGGCTGAGGGCCAGTAGCGCGGCTATGTCCGCTTGTTGGAGAAACACGCAGACTGTATGAAAATCGCGATGCTCACATCGTCATATCCCAAGTGGCCCGGCGAGATGACGGCTCCGTTTATCGAGGAGATCGCCGCCAGCGTGGCCGCGCGTGGTCACGAGGTCCATGTGCTGATGCCGCATCGCAGCGATCTGCGCCGCCAGCCGTTCGAGCGCGGTGTGCATCTGCACACCTACCGCTACGCGCCTCGGCAATCGCTTGAGGTCTGGGGCTACTCGGCGGCGCTGCACGGCGATGTCGGCATACGGCCCGCGACGATCGTTGCCGCGCCGCTGGCGCTGGGTAGTGGTCTTCAGGCGCTGCTCAAGCTCACCGCGCAGGAGCGCTACGATCTGATCCACGGTCACTGGGTGCTACCCAGCGGCGCGGTTGCCGCGCTGGTCGCGCAGCGGCGCAGGCTGCCGCTGGTGGTGTCGCTGCACGGCTCGGATGTGTTTCTGGCCGAGCAGACTGTCCCGACGGCCTGGGTTGCACGCTGGACCGCACAGCGCGCCGATGGCATCACGTCCTGCTCCGGCGATCTGGCGGCGCGTCTGGCGCGGCTTGGCGGTCCGGCCGAGCGCATGCATGTGATTCCGTACGGCATCGATCCCGATGAGTTCTACCCGGCGCCGGAGGCAGGCGCTGCGATCCGTGAGCAGCTAGGCATCGCGCCTGACCGGCCGCTGCTGGTCTGGGTCAGCCGAATGGTCTACAAAAAAGGCTTGAGCGTGCTGCTCAACGCGCTACCGGCTGTGCTGCGGCAGCATCCAAAGCTGGTGCTGGTGCTGGGCGGCTACGGCGATCTGCGCGATGCGCTTGAGGAGCAGGCGCGACAGCTCGGCATCGCGGAAAACGTGCGCTTTCCCGGCGCGATCGATCGCCATTCGATCAACGCCTACTGGAACGCCGGCGATCTGGTGGTCGTGCCCGCGATCCACGATCATCGCGGCAACGTCGACGGTCTACCCAATATTATTTTGGAATCGATGAGCGCCGGCCGGCCGATCGTGGCCAGCCGCGTGGCCGGTATCCCAGCGGTGATCGATCACGCCAGGCATGGCCTGCTGGTGCCGGAGGGCGATCATAGCGCGCTGGCGGCGGCGATTATCGAGCTGCTGGATCGGCCCGAGTTTGCGGCGGAGCTTGGCCGTGCTGCCCGGCGGCGGGTGGAGCAAGAGCTGCGCTGGTCGCATATCGCGGCGCGCTTCGAGGCGGTCTACCTTGAGGCGCAGGCGCATTTTGCTGTTCGTTCTAGCTAAAGCGCCGACAGGCCGGGGTTTGAGGGTGTTCCCTGTCAATCTCCCTTGTTCAGCGTTAAATTGTGAGTTATGACTCTATGATGGAAGATTTTGCTCGGTTACAAGATCGTATCGCCAGTCGCGACGTGCTGATTGGCGTTAAGGGCCTGGGCTACGTCGGTCTGCCGTTGGCTGCTCGCGCTGCGCGGGTCGGCTTTCGGGTGCTTGGCTTCGACGTGATCCAGGAGCGTATCGACCAGATTATGAGCGGCGAGAGCTATGTCGGCGATGTGCTCTCTGCCGATCTCGCGCCGCTGGTCGCCGATGGCTTTTTCGCGGCGACGACCGATGATAGCCGTCTAGGCGAGTGCGACGTCGTGATTATCTGCGTGCCGACGCCGCTGGATGAGCATGGACAGCCCGACATTTCGTTTATCGAGTCGGCGGGCGATGCGATCGCGGCCACGCTGCGGCCCGGCCAGCTGATCGTTCTGGAAAGCACGACCTGGCCCGGCACGACTGATGAGGTGCTGCTGCCGCGCTTCGCGGCGCGTGGCCTGACTGTCGGCCAGGATTTCTTTCTGGCATTCTCGCCCGAGCGCATCGATCCCGGCCAGACCAACAGCCAGGGCTGGAATGTCGAGAACACGCCCAAGGTTGTCGGCGGCGTGACCGAAGCCTGCACCCAGCTAGCCAAGGCGCTCTACGGCAAGATCGTGCAGCAGGTGGTCGAGGTCTCGTCGGCGCGCACCGCTGAGATGACCAAGCTGGTGGAAAATATTTTCCGCAACGTCAATATTGCGCTGGTCAACGAGCTGTCGCTGCTCTGCGATCGCATGGATCTCAATATCTGGGAAGTGCTGGACGCCGCCGCGACCAAGCCGTTCGCGTTCATGAAGCACACGCCGGGTCCGGGCCTGGGCGGCCACTGCATCCCGCTCGATCCGTTCTATCTGAGCTGGAAAGCCCGCGAGTATGGCTTTCACACGCGCTTTATCGAGCTGGCCGGCCATATCAACAACGGCATGCCCTACCATGTCGTCAATTTGATCACGCGCGGACTGAACAAGCGGTGCAAGAGCATCAACGGATCGACGGTGGTGCTGCTGGGCGTGGCCTACAAGCCCGACATCAACGATTACCGCGAGTCGCCGGTCTTTAAGATCATGGAGCTGCTGGAGGCAGAGGGCGCGCAGGTGATCACGGTCGATCCGCATGTCGAGGTTTTTTACGATCACCGCTACAAGGAGTATCGCACCACGCCGCTCAACGACGATCTGCTGAGCAGCGCCGACTGTGTGGTGATTATCACCAACCATCGCGTCTTCGATTACAACAATATCGTGGAGCAGGCGTCGGTAGTCGTGGATACGCGCAACGCAACTCGACATGTGCAGCAGGGACGCGATAAGATTGTGCTGCTATGAGTTTGGCGGGAAAGCAAGAACCTAGAACCCAGAACCTAGAACCTAAAGACGCAGGATCTTGGTGGGTTGAAGGTCGATCATCCTTGCTTGTTGGCTGGCTGGTGCTGGTGGTGCTCTTTGGCGCGGCGCTCTGGCTGCGGCTCTACCGGCTGGATGTGCAGCCGCTCTGGCTCGACGAAGGCACCACCTGGGCGCAGGTAACGGGCAGCAAGCTGAGCACGCTGCTGGTCGATCTGTTGCGGCCCTCGCAGGCGTACCCGCTCTTTCATCTGCTGCTCAAGCTCGATACGCGGCTGCTTGGCGATAGCGAGTGGGCGCTGCGGCTGCCCTCGGCGCTGGCCGGCGCGCTGGCGGTTCCGGCGATTGCGCTGCTGGGACGCGAGCTGCGTGGCTGGGTGCTCGGGATTGCGGCGGCGCTGCTGCTGCTCGTGTCGCCCTTCGGGATCTGGCAATCGCAGGATGTCAAAGCCTACAGCCTTACGCTGCTCACCGCGATTCTGCTCGGCTGGACGTTGATCCGAGCGATTCGCCGCGGCACTGTGTCGAGCTGGCTGATCTTTGCTGCCGTGGCGCTGATTGCGCCGTTCGTGCATAGGCTACTGGTCTTTACGCTGATCGGCTGTGCGCTGGCCTGGGCGCTGACGTCGACGCATCATCGGCGGCGCTTGGTGCTGGCCGGCGCGATCGTCGGCGGTCTGGGGCTAGTGGCTGCGCTGGCGCTCTCGCTGCGCTACCAGCAGGCCGGCGGTCAGTTCGCGGCAGTCGGGCCGATCCGCGCGGCCTGGCTGACCTTCGGCCAGTTCGCGATCGGACAGTGGCCGGGATCGGTGAGCCGGCTCTGGCTGCTGCCGTTTGGGCTGCTTACGCTGACCGGCGTGCTGCGGCTATGGCTCGATCTGCGGCGCGACGATCGGCAAGGCGCGATCGTGGTGCTGGCGCTGGGCGCGTTTCCCGCGCTGCTGTTTGCGCTGCTGCTGACGTTCCAATCAGCCTTCGAGGTCCGCTACCTGACGATCGTGTTTCCGTTCTGGCTGCTGGCGCTCAGCTGGAGTCTGCCCGAGCCGCGCGATTGGAATATGCGTCGCCCTCGGGCCAATCCGTGGTTGCTTGGATCGCTGCTGCTCTTCTGCGCGCTGATCGCCTCGTATCAAGCGCTGTATCTTCGCGACAAAGGTTTGTTTAGCGGCAGCATCGTCAAAGAAGACTATCGCGGCGCGATCATTGAGCTGGCGCAGCACGTCCACCCCGACGATCTGGTGATGGTTTATCCCGATACGATCATGCCGCTCTACCGCTACTACGCGCCGCGTATGTCGCAGCAGCCGCTGCCGGAGCCGGTGAGCTATCCCGAGCTAGGCCGCGCTGA